>NZ_JBJHAJ010000005.1:0-210330 GCF_054051015.1 Blastococcus sp. SYSU DS0616 | reverse complement strand
GCGGCGGACCCCGGCACGGGGTCCGCCGCGGCCTGCCTCCCCAGGAGCGTCCGTGAAGATCGCCGTGGCCGGTGCCTCCGGGATGATCGGCGGCGCGCTGCTGCCCGCGCTGCGCGCCGACGGCCACGAAGTGATCCAGCTGGTCCGCCGCACCCCGCGGACGGCCGAGGAACACCGCTGGGACCCGCAGCACCGGCGGATCGACCCGGCGCTGCTGCGGGACGTCGACGCCGTCGTCAACCTCGCCGGTGTGGGAGTGGGCGACCGGCGCTGGAACGAACGGCACAAGCAGGCGGTCCTCGGCAGCCGGGTCGACAGCACCGCCACGCTGGGCGAGGCCCTGCGGGACGCCGTCGCCGCCGACCCCGACCGCCCCCGGGTGCTGCTGAACGCCTCGGGCGTCGGCTGGTACGGCGACACCGGTGACCGCGTCGTCGACGAGTCCGACCCGGCCGGCGACGACTTCCTCGCCCGCGTCTGCGTGGCGTGGGAGGGCGCGACCGCGCCGGCCGCCGACGCCGGGGTGCGCGTGACCACCCTGCGCACGGGGCTGGTCCTCGGCCGCGGTGGCCTGCTCGCGCGGATGCTGCCGCTGTTCCGCGCCGGGCTGGGCGGGCGGCTGGGCTCGGGCCGGCAGTACGTGCCCTGGATCAGCCAGGAGGACGAGGTCGGCGCGATCCGGTTCCTGCTCACCCACGCCGTCCCGGGGCCGGTCAACCTGTGCGGCCCCGCGCCGGTCACGAACGCCGAGTTCACCGCCGCGCTGGGCCGGGTCCTGCACCGGCCGACCGTGCTGCCGGTGCCCGGCCCGGCGCTGTGGGTGGTGCTCGGGGAGTTCGCCCGGGTGGGCGTGCTGGCGGGTCAGCGCGCAGTCCCCGGCCGGCTGACCGAGGCCGGTTTCCGGTTCACCCACGGGGACGTCGACGCCGCGCTGCGCGCCGCGGTGGCCCGGGACTGACCCGGCCGGCGGGATCAGGCCAGGCGTTCGGCGCTCTCGATCCGCCAGCCCTCCGGGGTGCGGACGAGGACCATCCGCACCTGGGCCTCGGGTCGGCCGGGAACCGTGCGCAGCGCCGGGCCGTCCGCTCGGTCGGCGGGCACCACGCGGTAGCCGGGCCAGCTGTCGGTCAGCAGCAGTTCCGCCCGGAAGTCCGAGGACTCGACGACGGTGACGTCGTCGACCACCGGCGCGAAACCGCTCAGCGCCTCACCGGCCGCGGCCAGCGCGCGCGCGTGCTCCTCGTCCGCGGCCAGCAGCGGGCTGTTGATCACGTGCACGGCCCGCAGCAGGGCCGGGCTGCCGCTGAGCCCCTCGGCGCGCCGGGCGTAGAGCTCGCTGACCAGCGCCGTCCAGTCGCCGGCGGTCTCGGGGACCACGGGCCCGGGCAGCGGTCGCTCCTCCACGGCGGGAGACGGCGGGGCTGCCGCACGGGAGTCCGGGGCCGACGACCCGGCGGCGGCCGCGCGCGGCAGGTCGGCGTCACTCCCCCAGCGCGTACCGAGCCAGGCGGTGACGGCGAGCGCCGCCAGCACGAGCGCCGTGGCGAGCAGCCCACGGGTCACCGCTGCCACGCCGACGCCGGGAGGCCGGAACCGCCGTCGCCGCGTCGACGGCTCGACGGCGACCGGCCCGGGACCGGGACGGCGCCCCGGCACCACGTGGGTGACCGCGGAGCGCACGTCGGGGCGGCCGTGGCCGCCCCCGGCCACGGCCCCCAGCGCCACGGGCTCCGCCCGGCAGGCGTGCCGCAGGTCGCGCGCGAACTCCGCCGCGGTGCCGCGGTCGTGCGGATCGGCGGCGAGACCTCGGGCGATGACCTCGACGAGTCGGGGCGGCGCCTCCGGAGCCAGCTCGGTCAGGTCGGGCAGCTGCCCGGTCGCGGCCACGACGAGGGCGCCGGCGGGGGTCGCGGCGTTCCACGGGGCGATGCCGGTGAGCGCGTGGAAGGCCGCCGCCGCGGCGCCGAAGACGTCGGAGGCGGGACCCGGCGCGACGCCACGGGCCACCGCCGGGTCGACGTAGGCCGGGGTGACCTCGGCCGCCGCCGTCTCCCCCAGCACCCGGGCCACCCCGAGGTCGGTGAGCACCGGCCGCCCGTCACCGGTGAACACGATGTTCCCCGGCGCCAGGTCGCCGTGCACCACTCCGTGGTCGTGGGCGTGCGCCAGAGCCGCGGCCACCGGCGCGATCGCCGTCACCACCTCACCGGGCCGGAGCCGGCCGCGCCGGGCGAGCAGCGCGGCGAGGCTGCCCCCACCGAGCAGCTCGAGCACCAGCGCGACCCGCGACCCGCCGCCGCGCCGGGGCTGGTGCACCACCTCGATCAACCGGACCAGGTGCGGGTGGTCCAGCCGGCCCAGCAGCACGGCCTCGCGCGCCTGGCGCGCGGGGTCCCCGGCCACCAGGACCTTCACCGCCACCGGCTCCCCGCCCTCCCGGGGCACCGCCTGCCACACCTCCCCCGACGCGCCGCGGCCGAGCAGGGTCTGCAGCACGTAGCCAGGCACCGCGGGTGGCTGCGCAGCCCCCGGTGCCGCGGGCGGAACGGCGGTGGTCACGAGGGAGGACCGTAGGCGCAGTCGGGTCGCCGGCGCCGCGGTCGTCCACAGCCCCCGGGCGCGCCCGCACGGCTCCCCGGCGACGGATACCGTCGGGCGGTGTCCACGTCGCTGCGGGCGGAGGTCCTCGTCGTCGGGGCCGGCCTGGCCGGGTTGTCCGCCGCCACCCGGCTGGCCGCCGCCGGCCTGGACGTGCACGTGCTGGAGTCCGGGGGGCACGCGGGCGGGCGGCTGGCGACCGAGCGCATCGACGGCTTCGTCGTCGACCGTGGCTTCCAGGTGCTCAACACCGGCTACCCGAGGGCGGCCGACCTCGACCTCGACGCGCTGGACCTCGGCTGGTTCGAGCGGGGCGCGGTGATCCGCGTGGCCGGACGGGCGCACCAGGTGGTCGATCCGCGCCGCCGGCCGGCCTCGGTCGTCGGCACCGCAGCGGCGCCGCTGGGCTCCCCGCGGGAGAAGGCGGCGCTGGTGGCCTACTCGCTCCGCGCCGGGTACTCCCCCGTCGGCCGCCTGCTGCGGGCGCCGGAGGACTCGGCGGAGCAGGCTCTCCGCGCGGCCGGCGTCGGGGACGCCGCCCTGGAGCGGTTCCTGCGCCCCTTCCTGGCCGGGGTGCTCCTGGAGGACGAGCTCGTCACCTCCAGCCGGTACCTGCACCTGCTGTGGCGCAGCTTCGTCCGAGGCTCGATCGGGCTGCCGGCGGCCGGGATGCAGGCGGTCGGCGAGCAGCTGGCGGGGCGCCTGGGTGCCGGGCGGCTGCACCTGCACACGCCGGTGCGCTCGGTGTCGCCAGGCTCCGCGTCCACCGGCGCGGGCAGCTGGGCGGCCGACGCCGTCGTCGTCGCGACCGATCCGGCCACGGCGTCGCGGCTGCTCCCCACCGTCGAGGCCGACGCGCCTCGGGAGGTCACCACCCACCTGCACGTGCTCCCCGACTCCCCCTGGCCCGCCCCGCTGATCGTGCTCGGGCAGCCCCGGGGCCGGCTGGTGAACAGCGCCGTGCTCTCCGACGCCCAGCCGCGCTACAGCCCCGACGACCGGGCGCTCGTCGCCAGCTCCACCCTCGCGCGGAGCCGGGAGGACGAGGTGCGCGGCGAGATCGCGGCGGCGCACGGGGTCGCGCCGTCGGACCTGGAGCACCTGACGTCGGTCACCGTGCCGGGGGCGCAACCGGCGGCGCTCCCGCCGCTGCGGCTGCGCCGGCCGGTCGACCTCGGCGAGGGCCTGTACGTCTGCGGTGACCACCGGGACACCCCGTCCATCCAGGGCGCGATGGCCAGCGGTGCCCGCGCCGCCCGCGCCGTGCTGCGCCGCCTGCGCCCGGCCCCGTCCGGAGGAGCTCCCTGATGCCCGCGTCGGCACCGACGATCGTGGCGACCAGCATGGGCTTCACCCCGCGCGGCCGCGGCCCCACCGACTGGCGGCCCGGACCGGTCTTCGACCTCGCCGCCGAGCTCGCCGGGCGCCCCGAGCGCCCGCGCCTGTGCTACCTCGGCACCGCCACCGGCGACGACCCGGCACGGGTCGCCGGCGTCTACGGCGCGTTCGCCGGCAGCTCCGTGCAGGTCAGCCACCTGAGCCTGTTCCCGATGCCCACGGTCGCCGACCTGCGCGCGCACCTGCTCGCGCAGGACGTGGTGTGGGTGGGTGGCGGGAGCGTGGCGAACCTGCTCGCCGTGTGGCGGGTGCACGGGCTGGACGAGGTTTTCCGCGAGGCGTGGCGGGCCGGCGTCGTGCTGGCCGGGGTGTCGGCCGGGTCGCTGTGCTGGCACGTGGGCGGGACCACCGACTCCTACGGTCCCGACCTCCGGCCGGTCACGAACGGACTCGGGCTGATCCCCACCAGCAACGGCGTCCACTACGACTCCGAGGAACAGCGCCGCCCGCTCTACCACCGCCTGGTCGCCGACGGCACGCTGCCAGCGGGCCATGCCACCGACGACGGCGCGGGGCTGGTGTACCGCGGGACCGAGCTCGTCGAGGTCGTGAGCGACCGCCCCGGCGCCGCCGCCTACCGGGTGGAACGCGGCCCGGACGGCACGGCGGTGGAGACCCGGCTCGAACCGCGCCGCCTCTAGAAGGACCCCGTCCTCCTCCCCCTCGCATGCTCGGGACGAGCCTCGGGACGGGGCCTAGGCTGGTGGCGTGACCGAACTGCGGGTGGTGCGCGCCGGGACCGTGCCCTACGAGGAGGCCTGGGAGACGCAACGCGAACTGCACGCCCGGCGGGTCGCCGGCGACATCCCGGACACGATGCTGCTGCTGGAGCACCCGTCCGTCTACACGGCCGGCCGGCGCACCGAGGCGCACGAACGACCGTTCGACGGGACCCCCGTCGTCGACGTGGACCGCGGCGGCAAGATCACCTGGCACGGACCGGGCCAACTGGTCGGCTACCCGATCGTCGCGCTGCCCGATCCGGTCGACGTCGTCGCCTACGTGCGGCGGCTGGAGGGCGCGCTCATCGACGTGTGCGCCGGGTTCGGGGTGGACGCCGGGCGGGTCGAGGGGCGCAGCGGGGTGTGGCTGCCCGCCGACCCCGCGACCCACCGGCCCGAGCGCAAGGTCGCGGCGATCGGCATCCGGGTCGCCCGCGGCGTGACGATGCACGGCTTCGCGCTCAACTGCGACCCCGACCTGTCGTTCTTCGCCAACATGATCCCGTGCGGCATCCCCGACGCCGGCGTGACGTCGCTGTCGGCCGAGCTGGGGCGCGACGTGACGGTGGCCGACGCGCTGCCGCCGGTCGAGAGCGCGATGCGCGCCGCCCTCTCCACCGCTGGGGCCGCGGCGGCGCGCTAGCCACTTCGGCACGGTCGGCGCCCAGCGGTATCTCAGCGCTAAGGTAAGGCTCCGTCCCGAGGAGGAGCCGCCATGCCCAGGATCGAGCCGCTGGCGCGCGAGTCGCTGCCGCAGTACGAGGAGACCTTCCGCGCCGTGGAGGCCGCGCTGGGCGTCCTCCCCAACAGCACGCTGACCATGGCCCGCCGGCCCGAGGTCATGGAGGCCTTCGCCCACCTCAACACGGTGGTCATGGCCGAGGGCACGGTCGGCGGCGTGCTCAAGCAGCTGGTCGCGACCGTCGTCTCCGGCGCCGCCGGCTGCGCGTACTGCCAGGCCCACACCGCCCACGTGGCCGAGAAGCGGGGCGCCGACGCCGCCAAGCTCGCCGCCGTCTGGGAGTTCGAGTCCAGCCCCCTCTTCACCGACGGCGAGCGGGCCGCCCTGCGCGTGGCCCGGGGCGCCGGGGTGACGCCGAACGCCGTGACCGACGAGGAAGTGGCCGACCTGCGCCGGCACTTCGACGACGACCAGGTCGTCGAGATCGTCGCCGTCATCGCGAACTTCGGCTTCCTCAACCGGTGGAACGACACCATGGCCACCGAGCTGGAGCGATCGCCGCTGGCCTGGGCCGCCGACCACCTGCGGGACGCGGGCTGGGAAGCGGGCAAGCACGCCGGCTCCTGAGGAGCCGGCGCACTCTTCCCCGCGGTGACGGGCTGGAACCTCAGCCCAGGACGAAGTTGACCAGCCGGCCGGGGACGGCGACGACGCGGCGGATCGTCGCGCCGTCCAGGTAGCCGGCGATCTTCTCGTCGGACCGCGCCGCCGCCTCCAGGGCCGCGGCGTCGGCATCGGCCGGCACCGTCACCTGCGACCGCACCTTGCCGTTCACCTGCACGGCGACCTGCACGGTGTCCTCGACCAGCCAGCGCTCGTCGGCCACCGGGAACGGCGCCCACGCCGACGAGCCCTCGTGGCCCAGCCGCGACCACAGCTCCTCGGCCAGGTGCGGCGCCAGCGGGGCGACCATCAGCACCAACGGCTCGGCCACCGAACGCGGCACCGGCCGGTCGGCGCCGTAGGCCTGGGTGAGGTGGTTGGTCAGCTCGGTGACGCGGGCGATCGCGATGTTGAACCGCAGGGTGGCGTAGCCGTCGCGGACGCCGTCGATCGCCTTGTGCAGCGCGCGCAGCGTCTCCTCGGCCGGCTCGACGTCGTCGACCCGCACCCGGCCGGTCTCCTCGTCCACCACGACCCGCCAGATGCGCTGCAGCAGGCGCTGCGAACCGACGACGGCCTTGGTCTCCCACGGCCGCGACTGCTCCAGCGGGCCGGTCGACATCTCGTAGACGCGGAAGGTGTCCGCACCGTAGGCGCCGATCATCTCGTCCGGCGTCACCATGTTCTTCAGGCTCTTGCCGATCTTCCCGTACTCGCGGTTGACCGGCTTGCCCTCGTAGAAGAACCGGCCGTCCTTCTCCTCCACGTCGGCGGCCGGCACGTAGAACCCGCGCTCGTCGGTGTAGGCGTAGGCCGAGATGTAGCCCTGGTTGACCAGCCGGCGGAACGGCTCCTCGCTGGAGACGTACCCCAGGTCGTGCAGCACCTTGTGCCAGAAGCGGGCGTACAGCAGGTGCAGCACCGCGTGCTCCACGCCGCCCACGTACAGGTCGACGCCGCCGGTGTCACCCGGCTCCCGCGGGCCCATCCAGTACCGCTCCAGCTCCGGGTCGACCATCCGGCTGTCGTCGCCCGGGTCGAGGTAGCGCAGGTAGTACCAGCACGACCCTGCCCAGTTGGGCATCGTGTTGGTCTCACGGCGGTACTTCTTCGGGCCGTCGCCGAGGTCGAGCTCGACGGTGGTCCAGTCGCCGGCGCGCGACAGCGGCGGCTCCGGGGCGGAGTCCGCGTCGTCGTCGGCGAAGGTCTTGGGCGAGTAGTCGTCGACCTCGGGCAGCAGCACGGGCAGCATCGACTCGGGGACGGCGACCGGCCGGTCGTGCTCGTCGTAGACGATCGGGAACGGCTCCCCCCAGTAGCGCTGCCGGCTGAACAGCCAGTCGCGCAGCTTGTAGGTGGTGGTGGCCTCGCCGTACCCGTGCTGCACCAGCCAGTCGGTGACCCGGGCGATGGCGTCGGCCTTGTCCAGGCCGTCCAGCGAGATCTCGTCGTTGGCCGAGTTGATCATCCGTCCGGGGCCCGTGTACGCGCCGCTGTCGTCGTCGAAGCCTTCCGGCCGCTCGACGGTCGGCACGATCTCCAGGCCGAACTTCCGTGCGAACTCCCAGTCCCGCTGGTCCTCGCCCGGCACCGCCATGATCGCGCCGGTGCCGTAGCCGGTCAGCACGTAGTCGGCGATGAACACCGGCAGCTCGCGTCCGTTCACCGGGTTGACGGCGGTGGCGCCCAGCCAGACACCCGTCTTCTCCCGGCCGGCGTCCTGGCGGTCCAGCTCCGAGCGCCGCGAGGCCTGCCGCTGGTAGTCGCGCACCGCCTCGGCCGGGGTGGCCGCACCGCCGGTCCACCGCGGGTCGGTGCCCGCGGGCCAGGCGTCCGCGGTCAGCTGCTCGACCAGCGGGTGCTCGGGCGCCAGCACCATGTAGGTGGCGCCGAACAGGGTGTCCGGCCGGGTGGTGAAGACGTCGATGGTCTGCGACCCGGCGGCGAACCGGATCCGGGCGCCGGTGGAGCGGCCGATCCAGTTGCGCTGCATCAGCTTCAGGGAGTCCGACCAGTCCAGCCGGTCCAGGTCGGCCAGCAACCGGTCGGCGTAGGCGGTGATCCGCATCATCCACTGCTTCAGCGGCCGCCGGAAGACCGGGAAGTTGCCGCGCTCGGAACGCCCGTCGGGCGTGACCTCCTCGTTCGACAGCACGGTGCCCAGGCCCGGGCACCAGTTGACCGGCGCCTCGTTCAGGTAGGCGAGCCGGTGCGCGTCGACGACGGCACCCTTCTCCACCTCGTCCAGCTCGGCCCAGGGGCGGCCGTACGGATTCGTCCCCGCGGCCGGCTCACGGGTGCCGGCGTCCAGCTCGGCCACCAGCTCCTCGATCCGCCGCGCCTTCCCGGCGGCCTCGTCGAACCAGGAACCGAAGATCTGCAGGAAGATCCACTGGGTCCACTTGTAGTAGCCCGGGTCGATCGTGGCGAAGGTGCGCCGCTGGTCGTGGTCGACCCCCAGCCGGCGCAGCTGCGCCTTGATCGCGGCGATGTTCGCCTCGGTGGTGATGCGCGGGTGCTGCCCGGTCTGCACGGCGTACTGCTCGGCGGGCAGCCCGAAGGCGTCGTAGCCCATCGGGTGCAGCACGTTGTCGCCGTCCATGCGGCGGAACCGGCTGGTGACGTCGGTGCCCAGGTAGCCCAGCGGGTGACCGACGTGCAGGCCCGCGCCCGAGGGGTACGGGAACATGTCCATCGCGAAGAACTTCGGCCGGTCGGCGACGCGCTCGAAGCCACCGCTCAGCCGGCCGACCGGGTTGGGCGTGTGGAAGGTGCCCTCGGCCTCCCAGCGGTCCTGCCAGGCCAGCTCGATCCGCTGGGCCAGCGCCGGGGTGTACCGGTGCCGAGGTATGTCCCCGCCGCCCGTGGCCTCGGTGCTGTGGCTGTCGGTCTGGCTCATCGTCTCGTGCTCCCGGATCGTGGTGCGGGCGGTGCGGTACCGGTGGTGGGCAACAAAAAACCCCTCACGCAGGAGGGGTCGCCGTGCTGTCCGAGGGGTCTGCGGTCAGCACGGCCGGCGAAGCAGGAGCCGCCCGGTCACGCGCCCGATGCTATCGCGGCGCGCCGGGGCCGCGGCCCGGGCGCCTCCGCGAGCCACGCGGCGGCCTCCCCCCTTGGAGGGGAAGCGCGCGATCCGGCTGCGGCGCGGGCGGTGCGGTACCGATGACGTCCCCGTGGCCGGACCAGACACGCAGCTCCGTGGTGGGCGCGCACCCGCGACCGGCGGGCTGCTGCTCGCCTGCGCCGGGGTGGTGGCGGCCTACGCCACCGGGGCGTTCGGGCGCCCGCCCGGCACCGCGGTCACCGTCGTCTACGACCTCGTCCTCTACACCGCCGTGTACCTGCTCGGGGCGGCGGTCTGCCGGCGGACCGCGCGAGGTGGCGGGCCGGACCGGCTGATCTGGAACGCCCTCACCGTGGCGTTCGCCGCCACCGCGACGAGCACGCTCCTCTACTCGCTCGTGTTCGTCCCCCTGCTCGGTGACGTGCCGACGTGGTTGCTGCTGACCCTCTGGGCACCGGCCTACCCGGCGATGGGCGTGGCCCTGGTGGGAGTGGTCCGGTCCCGGGTCACCGCGACGCACCCCAGCATGTGGTTCGACGCGCTGACCGGGGCGTGCGGTGCGGTCATCTTCGCCGTCACCCTGCTGCCGTCGATCGCGGCCGGCCCGGCCGACGGCCCGTTCGCCGTCGTGCAGCTGTACCCGGTCACCGACACCCTGCTGCTGGCCGCCGTGTCGGCCGTCTGCGCGGTGATGGGGTTCCGGCGCGACTGGCCGTTGGTGCTGCTCGTCGCCGGCCTGCTGTGCACCCTCACCGCGGACGCCCTCTACCTGAAGCAGGCGGTGCGCGGGGAGATCGCCCCGCACAGCACCCTGACCCTGATCTGGCTGTCCGGTGCGGCCTTCGCCGCCGCGGCCGCGCACGTCGCGGGACGCACCGACCGGATCGAGCCCGCGGACGCCGATCCGGTCGCACGCCTGAGCTGGCGGGTGGCCTTCGTCCCCCTCGGTTCGAGCGTGATGAGCGTGGTGGTGCTCGTCTCCACCTGGGGATCGGGCGCCCTCGGTGTCGCCGGCTGGGCCGCCGTCACCTGCCTGCTGGCGATCCTCGCGCGCACGGCCATGTCGGTCCAGGAGCTGCGCGGGCTGCACGAGATCCGCGAGCAGGCGCGCACCGACGAACTCACCGGCCTGCCCAACCGGCGTGAGCTGCTCGAGCGGGCGCGGACCGCCCTCCGGTCGGGCACCGGCCGGCCGGTGGCCCTGCTGCTGCTCGACCTGGACGGGTTCAAGGAGGTCAACGACAGCCTGGGGCACGCCGCGGGCGACGACCTGCTCCGCATGGTCGGCCCCCGCCTCTGCCCGGAGCTGGGGCCGGGCGACCTTCTGGCGCGGCTGGGCGGGGACGAGTTCGCCGTCCTGCTGCCGGGCTGCGGTCTGGACGACGCCGTCGCCCGCGCCGACCGGCTGCGCGCCCGGGTGCTCGAGCCGTTCGTCGTCGACGGGGTCCGGTTGCACGTCGGGGTCAGCATCGGCATCGCCACCGGCCCGGTGCCGGCCGCCACGGTGACCGAGCTGCTGCGCTGCGCCGACGTGGCGATGTACGCGGCCAAGAACGCCCGCGAGGGGGTGCGCTCCTACGTCCCGGACCCGGCGAGCGGCTCCGGCGACCGGCTCCGGACCATGGAGGACCTCCGCACCGCCCTGGACGAGGGGCAGCTCGTGGTCCACCTGCAGCCCCAGGTCTCCCTGGCCAGCGGGGACGTCGTCGGCGTCGAGGCGCTGGTGCGGTGGGAGCACCCGGTGCGCGGTCTGCTCTCCCCGGCCGTGGTGCTGCCCGCCGCCGAGCAGGCCGGCCTGATGCGGCCGCTGACCGACACGGTCCTCGGCCTCGCGCTGGCTGCCGCGACCCGCTGGTGGCCGGAGCGGGCGGTGCCCGTGTCGGTGAACCTGTCGGCGGCCAACGTGACCGATCCGGACCTGCCGGCCACCGTGTCCGGCCTGCTCCGGGCGCACGGCCTGCCGGCCCGGGCGCTCACCCTCGAGCTCGTCGAGGACACCCTCATGGCCGATCCCGACCGGGGCCGCACGGTGCTGGGCGAGCTGCGCCGGCTGGGCATCCGGACCTCGATCGACGACTACGGCACCGGGTACAGCTCGCTGGCCTACCTGCGGCACCTCCCGGCCGACGAGCTCAAGCTCGACCGGAGCCTCACCCACGACGTGGGTCGAGACGACCGGGCGACGGCCATCGTGCGGCACACCGTGGCGCTGGCCCACGACCTCGGGCTCAGCCTCGTCGCCGAGGGCGTGGAGGACGACGAGACGGCCGCCGTGCTCGCCGGCCTGGGCTGCGACGTCGCCCAAGGCTGGGCCGTCGCGCGGCCGATGCCGGTCGGGGACTTCCTCACCTGGCTGGCCGACCGCGTCCGGACCGCGCCGCCCCGCCAGGCGGTACCCGCCCCCCGCGCGGCCGGGGAACGGGCTCGCACCTGAATGCGCGCGTCGGGCCGCGGTTCGCCACCCCCTGAGCCGTCGGTGTGCCAAGGTGCGCGCGTGCCCCGAGGTCGCGCCGAGACGGTGAGAAGTGGCTGGTCGGACGCGGGGTGGCGGCTGGTGGTGGCGACCTTCGTCTGCACGGCTGTGTTCGCCCTGGGGCTGTGGCAGGCTCCGGGGACGCCGGCGGCCGACCTCGTCGACTCGGGAGCGCTCGGCATCGGCGCCCCGCTGCTCGCGGTCGCGGTGTGCCTGCGGGCGGCCCAGCGGGTGCCCGCGGAACGGTTCGTCTGGTGGGCCGCGGCCGCCGCCTGGCTGTTCAACCTGGCCGGCGACCTCACTCACCGGCTGCTGCTGGCCGGGAACCCGGATCCGCCGTTCCCCTCGGCCGCCGACGCGTTCTGGCTCGGCGCCTACCCGGCGCTGTTCGCGACCCCGGTGCTGATGGTGTACGCCCGGCTCACCCGCCCCCGTCCCGGCACCTGGCTCGATGGCCTGGTCGGTGCCCTGGGCGCCACCGCGGTCGCCGTCACGGTCCTCGACCCGGCGGTCGGGGCCCCGGGCATGTCCGGGTTCGGCGTGGCCGTGAACCTGGCCTACCCGGTCGCCGACGTGCTGCTGCTGGCGCTCGTGGGCGCGGTGCTGGCGATGATCGGGCACCGGGCCGACCTCGTTCTCACCATCGTCTGCGTGATCGTGGCCGTGAAGTTCGCCGGTGACCTGCTGCTGGCCAGGGAGCAGGCGTCCGGCGGGTACGTCCCGGGCGGCCCGCTGGACCTGCTCTGGATGGTCAACGCCAGCCTGACCGCTGCCGGGGCCTCGCTGACCCGGCCCCGCCGACGCGCCTCCGACGTACCGGAACACCGCGTCCGCTGGCGGTCG
Source organism: Blastococcus sp. SYSU DS0616 (assembly GCF_054051015.1). Classification (NCBI taxonomy): domain Bacteria; kingdom Bacillati; phylum Actinomycetota; class Actinomycetes; order Geodermatophilales; family Geodermatophilaceae; genus Blastococcus; species Blastococcus sp. SYSU DS0616. Next base: position 197,887 of record NZ_JBJHAJ010000005.1, on the reverse strand, counting down.
CTGGCCATCCCCCTGGCGTGCGCGGTGGGCTCGCTCGGGGTGCTCGGTGCCCAGTGGGGCGACGGCCGCACCGGCCCCGGCGAGATCTGCGCCGTGGCCTGCGTGGCGGCCTTCCTCCTGCGCAGCACGGTGACCTTCGCGGAGAGCCGGGCCCTGCACGAGGCCCGGCGCCAGGCGGGCACCGACGACCTGACCGGTCTGCCCAACCGCCGGTCCCTGATGCGCCGCCTGGCGGACGACCTCGGCGCCGCCAGGCCCACCGGGTTGCTGCTGCTGGACCTCGACGGGTTCAAGGCGGTCAACGACGGCCTCGGGCACGAGGCAGGGGACGAGCTGCTGCGTCGGCTGGGCGAGCGGCTGCGCGCGGCGCTGCGCCCCGGCGACCTGGTGGCCCGTCTCGGGGGGGACGAGTTCGTGGTGGTGCTGGATGCCACGGATCCCGGCACCGCCCCCGACTGCGCCGAGCGGCTGGCCGAGGTCGTGCGCCTGCCCGTGACCGTCGCCGGCGTGCCGGTGCGGGTGGGCGTCAGCATCGGCCTCGCCCTGGCCCCCCGCGACGCCGGCGACCCCGCTGCGCTGCTGCGCCACGCCGACGTGGCGATGTACGCCGCCAAGCGCGCCGGCGGCGGAGTGCGGCAATACGTCCCGGAGGCACGGGAGCACGTGCCGGCGCCTCGGCCACCGGTCGCCGAGGCCGACGTCGCACCGTCCGGCTGAGCGGCGAGCTCCCGGGCGAGAGGCGTGTTCGCCGGGCCGCTCAGCGCAACTGCGGTGCCACCTCGGCCGCCACCAGGTCCAGGTGGTCGAGATCGGCGAGGTCGAGCACCTGCAGGTACACCCGCTGCGCGCCGGCCTCGGCGTACCGGCCCAGCACGTCGACGGCCTCGGCCGGCGTGCCGGCGACGCCGTGCTCGCGCAACTCGTCCACGTCACGGCCGATGGCCGCCGCCCGGCGAGCGAGCTCCGCCTCGTCCCGGCCGACGCAGAGCACGAGCGCCGAGCTGTACACCAGGGACGACGGGTCGCGGCCCACCTCGTCGCAGGCCTCGCGGACGCCGGCGAACAACCGGGCGTTGTCCGCGGCGGACATGAACGGCACGTTGAACTCGCTCGCGTACCGGGCCGCCAGCCGCGGGGTGCGCTGCTTGCCGCGGCCACCGACGAGCACCGGGATGCCGCCGTCCTGCACCGGCTTGGGCAGGGCCGGGGAGCCCGAGAGCTGGTAGTACCGCCCGGCGAAGTCGAACGTCTCCCCCACCGGCGCGCGCCAGAGCCCGGTGACGACCGCGAGCTGCTCCTCGTACCGGTCGAAGCGCTCCCCCAGCGGCGGGAACGGGATGCCGTACGCGGTGTGCTCGGCCTCGAACCACCCCGAGCCGATGCCCAGCTCGACCCGGCCCCCGCTCATCTGGTCGACCTGCGCGACGGAGATCGCCAGCGGGCCGGGCAGGCGGAACGTGCCGGCGGTCATGAGCGTGCCGAGGCGGATCCGGCTGGTCTCGCGGGCCAGCCCGGCCAGGGTGATCCAGGCGTCGGTGGGGCCGGGCAGGCCGTCCCCACCCATGGTCAGGTAGTGGTCGGACCGGAAGAAGGCGTCGAAGCCGGTGTCCTCCGTGCGCCGGGCGACGGCCAGCAGGTCGTCGTAGGTGGCGCCCATCTGCGGTTCGGTGAAGATGCGCAACTGCACCGCCGGACCGTAACCAGATCGCCGCCACGTCACTCACCCACCTCCGTCCTCGGGGTGTGGGCACCGGCCGGACCGGGCAGGATGACCGCCAGACGATCAACTCGGAGGTGCAGCTCGTGTTCCGCAAGAAGACGCGCGGCGAAATCATCAGCGCGGAAGTGCAGGAGGGCCTGTCCCACCTGGGAACGGCGGTGACCGAGGCAGGTCGCGCCGCCGCAGATCAACTGACCCCGCACGTGGAGGCGGCCCAGCGGGCCGTGGCGCCCAAGATGGCTGCCGCGGTGGCGGCGGCCGCGCCGGCCGTCGCGTCGGCGCGCGACACCCTCGGCCCCCGGGTGGAGGCCGCCCGTGACGCCCTGACCCCGCGGGTGGAGGCGGCCCGGGAGGCCGCCGCACCACGGCTCACCGCCGCACAGCTGGCCGCCGCGCGGGCCGCGGCCGACTTCGGCCCCCGGGTGGAGGCGGCGCGCGGGGCGGCCCAGCGGGCGCTCACCGAGGACGTCGCCCCGCGGCTGACCGCGGCCCAGGCCGCGGCGCTGGCGTACACCACGCCACGGGTCACGGCCGCCCGCGACGTGGTGACGCCGGCCCTGGAGAGCGCCCGCGGCACGCTCCTCGCCGGGGTGGACAGCGCCCGCAGCGAGCTCGACGCCCGGCGCGCCGAGGTGGCCGCAGCGGCCGCCGAGTCCACCCGCAAGGCCCGGAAGACGGCGAAGAAGGCCCGCAAGAAGGCCGGCAAGAAGCGCCGCGAGTTCGAGAAGGCCGCCCAGGCCACCGCGACGACCGTCAAGCGGCGGGGCGGGGTGCAGCCGGAGCCGAAGCGCTGGCCCTGGGTGTTCGCGGTGCTCGCCCTGGGTACGGCCGCGTTCGTCCTGCTGCGGCGCAAGAAGGCCGACGCGTGGACGCCCGCACCTGCCGGTGACGGCCCGGTGCCCAGCTACCGAGAGGACCCCGTGCCCAGTTCCGACAGCAACTCCGGCAAGACCGTCTCCACCGCGTCGCAGACCAGCGACTCGGCGCCGGCGGAGTCCGACATGGGCGTCCGCGACGCGCAGCTGGTGGAGGGCGACGGCCCCGACGCCGCGACGGAGAACGGCAGCGACGCGCCCAAGCCCTTCACCTCGGGCGGCGGCTCGGACGCCGGCCCGACCGCCGGCCCGGACGACAAGCAGGTCTGAGCTACTCGACGACGGATCACCGCCGCAGCCCCCGCCGCCTCGCGCGACGGGGGCTGCGGCGTCTTCGCGAGTACCGTGGGGATCATGAGCGAGGCACCGCCGAGGATCCCGGAACCGACCACCGCCCAGGACTCCCGGATCGAGCCCGCCGGCCGGAAGCTGCTGCGCCTCGAGGTGCGCAACAGCCAGGTCCCGATCGAGCGCAAGCCCGAGTGGATCAAGACCCGGCTCAAGACCGGGCCCGAGTACACCGAGCTGAAGTCGCTGGTCCGCCGCGAGGGCCTGCACACGGTCTGCGAGGAGGCCGGCTGCCCCAACATCTACGAGTGCTGGGAGGACCGGGAGGCGACGTTCCTCATCGGTGGGGACCAGTGCACCCGGCGGTGCGACTTCTGCCAGATCGACACCGGCAAGCCGGCCGAGTTCGACGCCGACGAGCCGCGCCGGGTGGCCGAGAGCGTGGCGACCATGGGTCTGAAGTACGCCACGGTCACCGGCGTCGCCCGCGACGACCTGCCCGACGGCGGCGCGTGGCTGTACGCCGAGACGGTGCGGCAGATCCACGCCGCGCTGCCCGGCTGCGGTGTCGAGCTGCTGATCCCGGACTTCAACGCCGACCCCGACCAGCTCGCCGAGGTGTTCTCCTCCCGGCCGGAGGTGCTCGCGCACAACGTGGAGACGGTGCCGCGGATCTTCAAGCGCATCCGCCCGGGCTTCCGCTTCGAGCGCTCGCTGGCGGTCATCACCGCGGCGCGTGAGGCCGGGCTGGTCACCAAGTCCAACCTCATCCTCGGCATGGGCGAGGAGCCGCACGAGGTCGTGGAGACGATGCAGGCGCTGCACGACGCCGGGTGCGACCTGCTCACCATCACCCAGTACCTGCGCCCCTCGCCCCGGCACCACCCCGTCGTCCGGTGGGTCAAGCCCGACGAGTTCGTGCAGTTCCAGAAGGACGCCGAGGAGATCGGCTTCCCGGGTGTCCTGGCCGGGCCACTGGTGCGCAGCTCCTACCGCGCCGGGCGGCTCTACCAGCAGGCGGTCGAGGCGCGGGGGCTCACCCCCCAGGGCTGACCCCGGGTGCGGCCCTGCTGCAGGGTCCCGACGCGAGCGTGCGAGCGTCGGGGGCAGGAGGGTCCTTCTTCTATCCTGGGGTCATGGCACGCAGCAGGTCCTCTGACCCCACCGCCCCGGGCGGCAGCGCCGGGCGCACCCCGAAGGACGGTGGCCGGAGCTCGGGTGCCTCGGCCGCCGGCTCGGGCAAGGCGGGCAAGGCCCCCAAGCTCGACAAGAACGGCCGGCCGAAGGTCGGCCGCCTCAAGAAGGTGCGCAGCCAGGTCGGCATGCTCAAGCAGGCCTACACCCTGACGCGGCGCAACGACCCGAAGCTGCCGTGGATCATGCTGATCTGGTTCGTCGCGGTCGCGGCAGTGATCGAGCTGATCGGCATCCTGCTGAGCGCGCCGTTCCTGTTCATCCCGCTGGCGCTGCTCTTCGGTGGCCTGGCGGCGCTCATCGTCTTCGGCCGTCGCGCCCAGCGCTCGGCCTACACCCAGGTCGAGGGCCAGCCGGGTGCGGCCGCCTGGGTGCTCGAGGGCATGCGCGGCGACTGGCGGGTCACCTCCGGGGTCGCCGGCACCCCGCAGATGGACGCGGTGCACCGGGTGCTCGGCCGGCCGGGGATCGTGCTCGTCGGCGAGGGCTCCCCGAGCCGGGTGCGCGGCCTGATCGCGCAGGAGAAGAAGAAGATCGCCCGCGTCGTCGGTGACACGCCGATCTACGACGTCACCATCGGCGACGACGAGGGACAGGTGCCGCTGAAGAAGCTCAGCACCCACGTGATGAAGCTGCCGCGCAACCTCAGCGCGGCCGAGGTCAACGCCCTGGGCCGGCGGATGAGCGCGCTGGGCGGGCCGCGGATGCCGGTTCCCGGTGGCCCGCTCCCGGGCGGCCGCCAGATGTCGATCAGCCAGCGCCAGGTCCGCCGCCGCTGACGGCCTCCCTGCAGGGAGGCCGTCAGAGCCGGTCGAACGGCGCGGCGTAGCGGAACGTGCCCCGCAGCCGCGGGCCGTCGAGGTGCCTGGCCTGGAAGTGCGCGCCCCACCGGGGATCGGGCGCGGTGACCCCGAGGTCGGCGGCCGGGGCGAACCCGAACCGCCGGTAGTAGTCCGGTGAGCCGAGCAGCGCGACGAGCCGCTCGCCGGCCGCCTCGGCCACGGCCAGGAGGGCGTGCACCAGCACGGTGCCGACCCCGCGGCCCTGCCGGGCGGGGTGCACGCCGAGTGGGCCGAGCCCGAGCACCGAGGTGCCGAAAGGCTCCAGCCATCCCCGGGTCGCGATCACGTGGCCGAGCACGTCGTCCCCGTCCACGGCGACGAGGGACAGGTGCGGCAGGAAGCCCGGATCGTTCCGGAGCGCGTCGACCAGCCGCGCCTCGGGGACGTCGTCCGCGGCGCGGACGGCGCCCGTGGCGGGGTCGGTGGCGAAGGCCGAGCGGTGCAGCGCACCCACGGCGGCGTGGTCGGTGGGGCGTTCGCGGCGGACGATCACCGGCGCAGTGTGCTGTCCGCCGGCGCTACCGGTCCACCGGGTTACGGGTTCAGTCGAGCACGACGGCCGTGCCGGTGAGCCGGTCGTGCAGGCCGCGGCCGTCGGCGTCGACCAGCAGGGCCGGCACGAGGAGCATCAGCAGAGCGGTGCGGACCACGGCCCGCCACGGCGCGAGCCGCGCGCCGGGCGTCGGGTGGGCCAGCCGCATGCCGAGCACCCGGTGCCCCGGGGTCTGGCCGAAGAGCACCAGGGTGACGACGGTCAGGACGCCGAAGACCAGCAGGCTCCAGTTGCCCGGGCCCTCGGGGGCGGTGAACGCCCAGGCGATCAGCGCCGAGGCGACGGCGTCGACGAGGTAGCCGCCGACCCGCCGGGTGAAGGGCGCCAGCGAGCCGGGTCCGCTGGACGGCAACCCCAGGGAGGCGCCGCGGGCGGGGGCCTGAGAGGGTTGTCCGGCATCACTGACCATGACCGCCAGCGTAATGACCGGTACCCCCCGCCCCCCGGCGCTCGCACGCCCGCAGCGGGACCGCGCAGGGAGCCGCGTGACCCGCGACACGCCCAGGGCGTTGTTACCGCCACGAAACACTCGGGACACCGCGGGGCAACTCCCCGCTCATAACGTGTCGCCCGGCAGTCCGCCCACACCCGGAGGATCGATGTTCACCAGTCCCGACGAGGTCGCCGCCTACATCCGCGACAACGACGTCGAGTTCGTCGACGTCCGCTTCTGCGACCTGCCCGGCGTCATGCAGCACTTCACCATCCCGGCATCGACGTTCGGTGAGGACACGTTCAGCGAGGGCCTCGGCTTCGACGGCTCCTCGATCCGCGGGTTCCAGGCGATCAACGAGTCGGACATGCTGCTGCTGCCCGACGCCAACAGCGCGTTCGTGGACCCGTTCCGCAAGCACAAGACGCTGAACGTCAACTTCTTCATCCACGACCCGATCACGCGTGAGGCCTACAGCCGCGACCCGCGGAACGTGGCGAAGAAGGCCGAGGCCTACCTCGCCGCCAGCGGCATCGCCGACACCGCGTACTTCGGCCCCGAGGCGGAGTTCTACGTCTTCGACTCCGTGCGGTACGACACCTCGATCAACGAGGGGTACTACCACATCGACTCGGAGGAGGGCTCCTGGCGAACCGGGGCCCGCACCGAGCTCGACGGCAGCCCCAACCGCGGCTACAAGGCCCGCCCCAAGGGCGGCTACTTCCCGGTCGAGCCCTACGACCAGCAGAGCGACCTGCGCGCCGACATCATGCGGAACCTCATCGGTGTCGGGCTCGAGCTCGAGCGCGGGCACCACGAGGTGGGCACCGGCGGGCAGGCGGAGATCAACTACAAGTTCGACACGCTGCTGCGGTCGGCCGACAGCCTGATGCTCTTCAAGTACGTCGTGAAGAACACCGCCTGGGCCGCCGGCAAGACCGCCACCTTCATGCCCAAGCCGCTGTTCGGCGACAACGGCTCGGGCATGCACTGCCACCAGAGCCTCTGGAAGGACGGGCAGCCGCTCTTCCACGCCGAGACCGGCTACGCCGGGCTGTCCGACACCGCCCGCCACTACATCGGTGGCCTGCTGGCCCACGCCCCGTCGCTGCTGGCCTTCACCAACCCGACGGTGAACAGCTACCACCGCCTGGTCCCCGGCTACGAGGCCCCGATCAACCTGGTCTACTCGGCCCGCAACCGCTCGGCCTGCTGCCGCATCCCGATCTCGGGCGACAACCCCAAGGCCAAGCGCATCGAGTTCCGCGTGCCCGACCCGTCGGCCAACCCCTACCTCGCCTTCTCGGCGATGCTCATGGCCGGCCTCGACGGCATCAAGAACAAGATCGAGCCGCCGGCTCCGGTGGACAAGGACCTCTACGAGCTGCCGCCCGAGGAGGCCCTGGGCATCGACAAGGTGCCCGCGTCCCTGGACGCCGTCCTCGACCGGCTCGAGGTCGACCACGAGTACCTCATCGACGGCGGCGTCTTCACGCCCGACCTGATCGAGACGTGGATCGAGTACAAGCGGGAGAACGAGATCGACCCGATCCGCCTCCGCCCGCACCCGCACGAGTTCGCGATGTACTACGACATCTGATCTCGCCTGCTGACGCCGCGGCCCCCGACCTCCTCCAGGTCGGGGGCCGCGGTGCGTGATGCCGACGGTCAGAGGCGGTCGGTGACGAAGCGGGCCAGCGACCACGCCCCGATCAGCATCAGCGCCAGCGCCAGCGCCAGCGCCCAGGGCACCAGCAGTGAGCCATCGACGGGATCGGTACGGATCGACTCCAGGCGCACGTCGCCACGGCATACGGCGCACGGCCGCACAGCGCACCTGCTTTCCCCTGTGCTCCCCGGAGGACTGCGACGAACGCTCAGCCCTGGCGTGAGCGGGCCGCGGTGCGTCCGGACCTCGAGGAGCCGGGCGCGGGAGCGTAGCCGACGTCCGCGCCGTGGCGTAGCGTCCGGAACCCTCAGGCGGATGCGCATCCGGCGACGGGCTCCCGCCGTCGGCGCCCATCCCGATCACGGGGGGTCGTGTCGTGGGACGTGCACGTCGGAGCGCGCTGACGATCGGCAGCGTCCTCGCGCTGCTCACCTCCTCCGTCGCCGTGACCCTGGTGGCCGGTGCGGCCGACGACGACTGCCCGGACGTGGCGATCGTGGGTGCCCGGGGATCGACGGAGCCGATCACCACGGCCAACCGCGGGATGGGAACGAACGCCGACTACTTCGCCGACGGGCTCGAGCGCGAGCTCAGGGCCAGGCACGGCAGCGGGCTGGTGGTCGAGAACGTCGCGGTCACCCACTCCCCCACGTCGGTCACCGTCCTGACGCCGACGAGGGCCGAGCTGACCCAGCTGGCGGACCCGGCGCGGCGGCCGGCGGCGATGGAGCGCTACACGACCGAACGCCTGGGGGCCTACACGCGCAGCGTCGACCAGGGCGTCGGCTCCGCCGTCGACCAGATGGTCGCGCTGCACACCCGGTGCCCGGGCGCGGGCTTCGTCCTGGCCGGGTACTCGCAGGGCGCCATGGTGGTGCACCAGGCGCTGGCCCGGCTCGCGGACGACGGCCGGGCGGGGCTGCTGTCCCGCATCACCGCCAGCGTCCTCGTCGCCGACGGGGACCGGGTGGGCCAGACCGCCGCCACCCGCCGCGGCACCGCGCCCGCCACCGCGCAGGGGGTCCGCACGGCCCTGCAGCCGGGCGCACGGGACGTCGTGACGACGTCCCCGGTCTTCGACCTCTGCCTCGCCCGGGACGTCGCCTGCGACTTCGACGCGGCGCGCCTCCTGCACCAGGGCGTCTCCCCGTCCCTCGCGGCGCTCAAGCAGGCGTCGCAGATCCACACCGGGACCGGCTACCGCCCACTGATGCTGCAGGCGGCCAGGGAGATCGCCGCGTCGTTCACCCCGGCGCCGTCGCCCACCCCCACCACCTCCCCGGCGCCGAGCACGACGACCCCCGCGCCCACCTCCTCGGCCCCGACCACCACGACGCCGACCAGCACGACCGCACCTACGACCACCACGGCACCGACCACCACGACCGCACCCACCACCACGCCGCCTCCGTCGGGGGGCACGGAAGGGCTCGACGCCTTCCGCGCGGCCCGTGCCGACAGCGCCGCGGGGCGCGGCCCGCTCGACGTGGTCGTGGTCGGTGACTCGGTGACCGAGGGCCGGGACGTGGGCAAGGGCAACCGCTGGGTCGATCACCTGCTCGGGCTCCTGCGGGCCCGCCACCAGCCGCCCGGCGTCGCCGGCGGCGAGGGCTACGTCCCCGCCTACTACGCCGCCGCCGGCATGGTGGACCGGTTCACCTTCGGCGGCACGTCCACGCTGGGCTCCCAGTACGGCTTCGGCATGCGGGCGAACCACATGCCCTCCGGCGCGGGCAACTCGATGACCACCACCTTCACCGGCACCTCGTTCGAGCTGCACTACGCGAGCAGCCTGAACACCGGGACGATCACCGTCTCCGTCGACGGCGCGGCAGGCATCCCGGTCACGACCACCGGCGGTGGCTACACCCCGAGCGACGGCGGCAGCTGGACCTCGCCCCCGCTGCCCCCGGGCCCGCACACGGTCACCCTGACCAACACGAGCGGCCGCACCGTGCTGATCGAGGGCATCAGCGTGTACGACGGGGACGAGGCCGCCGGTGTCCGCGTGTGGGAGGCCGGCCACTCCGGCTGGCAGGCCGAGGACTACGCCAACCTGCCCACCGCGCCGCAGCACGGCCAGGCGGTCGCCGCGGCCACGCCGCACCTGGTCGTGGTGGCGCTCGGCTACAACGACGTCGTCGCCGGGTTCACCGCCGCCCAGTTCCGCGACTACCTCACCGCGACCATCGGGCACCTCCGCGGACCGGACGTCGGTCCCGACCCGTCGGTCCTGATCGTCGGGTACCCGCGGCGCACCGACGTCTCCGTCGCCGCCTGGGACGCCTACCTCCAGGCCATGGCGGACGTGGCGGCCGACCAGGGGTACGCGTTCGCCGACCTCTCCGCGCTGCCGGACTTCGGCATGTCGGGCGACGGCGTGCACCCGACCCCGACCGGGCACCGTCAGATCGCCGAGGCGCTCGACCGCTTCCTCGCCGCCGCCTGACCCAGCGCCGGCAGCAACGGCCGGCCGGGCTCAGGTCCGCATCGAACCGTCGCGGCCAGCACGAGCAGGTTGCTCTGCACCGTGAAGTAGCTGAAGAACCGGACGATCCGCTCGAGGACGCCCAGCGCGGGACCTGCGGGGTCGGCCACCTGCAGCACGAACTGGGTCGCGATCGACACCGCGACCACGACCGCGAGCGCGCCCCACCAGGTACGGGCCACGGCGCGGGAGGAGGTCGGCGTCGTCCCGGTCACGAGCGGATCATGCCAACCCCTCCCGGGCGCCGGCGGGCACCGCCCGGGTTGCCGCGTCACACCCGGCGGCGCACCGCCCGCTCCGCGGCCGCCCGGATGTGGCCGGCGTTGGCCGACAGCGCCCGGTCCAGCAGGCGGTCCACCGGGGGGAGCTCCCCCAACCGCGCCAGCCCCGACCAGCGAGGGACCGAGATCGTCCGCGCCCGGGGCGAGGTCAGGCACTCGGCCACCCGGTCGGCCACCCGCTCGGGGGCGATGCCACGGGACAGCCGCCCGCGCGCGTCGGCGTCCGACGCCGGGGCACGACCGTGGCCGCGTGCCAGCCACTCGGTCGACACGAAGAACGGGTTCACCGTGTGCACGCGGACGCCCCGGGCCGCGACCTCCCGCCGCAGCCCCGACGAGAAGCCCTGCACCCCGGCCTTCGTCGCCGAGTACACGGTCAGGGGAGGCACCTGCGACCAGGCGGCGACCGAGGAGACCGTCACGACGTCGGCCCGGCCCCGCTCGGCGGCCGACCGCAGGAGGTGGGGCAGCGCCAGCCGGGTCAGCTCGACGACCGCGACCAGGTTGGTGGCGACCACGCCGGCGACCACCTCCCCCGGCATGTCCTCCAGCAGGCCGGCCCAGCCGAGGCCCGCGTTGTGGACGACCGCGTCCAGCCGGCCGTGCTCGGCCAGCACCCGGTCGACCAGCTCGGCCCGGGCCGCCGCGTCGGCGACGTCGGCCTCCGTGGCGGTGACCCCGGGCAGCCCGATCACCGCCGCCCGCAGCCGCTCACCGTCCCGGGCGCAGGTCGCCACCCGCGCACCGTCCGCGGCCAGCCGGGCGACGGTGGCGCGACCGATGCCGGCGCTGCCGCCGGTGACGAGCACGACGCGCTCAGCCGAGGTGGTCATGCCCCCGTCCTACCCGCGGGGGACATCACATCCGCCGGCGCATCGAACCGACGTTCGTTGGGCATGCTCACGATCATGCGCCTGCCCGAGCCCCGGGGCCCCCTCAGCGACGCCCTCGCGCGCGACCTCGCCACCCGCGCCGACCTGTCGGCCGCGACGCGGGAGTGCGCCGAGCGCCTGGAGCTCCACCGCTCCGGGGCCCTCCTCGACGACGACCTGCAGCTCGCCCTCGCGATCTGCTACGAGCTCCACTACCGCGGGTTCGACGGGGTGTCGGAGGACTGGGAGTGGGACCCGGAGCTGCTCCGGCTGCGCGCCGGGCTGGAACGGCGACACCTCGCCGCGCTGCGCGGGCTGGTGGGCGAGGTCGCGGTCACCGGTGAGCCGATCGACCGGCAGCTGACCGCCCTGATCGCGGCGGACGACGGTCCGTCGCTGTCGGCCTACATGGCCAAGCGGGGCACGCTGGAGCAGTGGCGGGAGTACCTCGTCCTCCGGTCGGTCTACCACCTCAAGGAGGCCGACCCGCACACGTTCGCCATCCCCCGGCTGAGCGGGCGCACCAAGGCCGCCATGGTCGAGATCCAGGCCGACGAGTACGGCGGCGGCTCGGCGGAGCGGATGCACAGCGAGCTGTTCGCCGGGCTGATGCGCGACCTGGGGCTCGACGCCGGCTACGGGGCGCAGTGGGACGACGCGCCCGCCGTGGCGTTCGCCTCGGTCAACACCATGTCGCTGTTCGGGCTGCACCGCCGCTGGCGCGGAGCCGCCCTGGGGCACCTGGCGACCGTGGAGATGACCTCCTCCGAGCCCAGCCGGCGGTACTCGGCCGGGCTGCGCCGGCTGGGGTTCGACGAGCGGACCACCGTCTTCTACGACGAGCACGTGGAGGCCGACGCCGTGCACGAGCAGATCGCCTCCGTGGACATGTGCGGCTCACTGGTCGCCGCGGAACCGGAGCTGGCCCCCGACGTGCTGTTCGGGGCGGCCAGCTCGCTGGCCATGGACGGGCTGGCCGCCCACCACCTGCTGGGCGCGTGGGAGGCCGGCCAGTCGGGCCTGTTCCGGCGCCCGGCGCTGGCGGCCTGACCGTTCGACCGCCCTACCGCGGGGGGCCGGTCACCTCACCGACTCCCGCGGTGTCGGCCCGGCCCGGAGCGGTGGCGCGGTTCCGGGTGATCACCCAGCCGAACGCCGCGGCGACGGGGAACATCAGCACGCCGTAGACCGCGGCCGGCACGGCCAGCTCGACGCTGCCGAGCACGCTGACGGCCACCGCGATCGCCAGGGTGCTGTTGTGCACGCCGATCTCGAAGGAGCTGGCGATCGACTGCGCCCGGGCGATGCCGAACAGGCGCGGCACGGCGAACCCGATCGCGAGGCTGCAGAGGCAGAACAGCAGCGCCGGCAGCCCGACGTCGCGCAGGTAGCCCCCGATGTTCTCCCGCTCGGCCACCATGGTGCCGACGATGACCAGCGCGAGGACCACCGCCGACAGGGCGCGCACCGGCTTGTCCGAGCGGTCGGCGAAGGCGGGGGCCGACCGGCGCACGAGCATGCCGAGGGCCACGGGGACCAGCACGATCGCGAAGACCTGCAGCGTCTTGCCGAACTGCAGGCCCAGGCTGCCGCCGGCGGCCGGCTCGAAGAAGCCGATCGCCAGGTTGGTGACCACCGGCAGCGTGACGACGGCGATCACCGAGTTCAGCGCGGTGAGGCTGATGTTCAGTGCGACGTCGCCCCGGTAGAGGTGGCTGAACAGGTTCGCCGTGGTGCCCCCGGGCGAGGCCGCGAGCAGCAGCATGCCGACCGCCAGCAGCGGGGGGAGGTCGAAGAGGAGCACCAAGCCGAAACAGAGCACCGGCAGCGCCAGCAGCTGCAGGCCCAGGGCGATCACGACCGCCTTCGGCTGCCGGGCGATGCGGGTGAAGTCGCCGGGGGTGAGCGAGAGCCCGAGCCCGAACATGACGACGGCCAGCGCCAGGGGCAGCGCGACGGCGGTGAGCGCGGAATTCATGGGTCCTCCGTTCGGGCACCGGCCGGGGAGCCCGCCGGGCAGGACGTTGCGCGCATCCTGTGCGATGCGGGTCACATCGAGCAACCGGCCCCGCCGCAGGCCACCCCTCCGTGTCGCGGGCCCGGCCGTTCCGTTCCCGGCCCGTCTCGGGTACGGCTCAACAACCGTGGTTGCAGGCCGAAACCTCGTGCGCGATCAGACCGCTCCCCACCGGCGCGGCGCGGACCACGGGAGGGTGCCATGCGCAGGCGGGAGACGCGTCGGACGCCGGAGCAGGCGGAGCAACCGCGCGACGTCGAGGCCCTGGAGCGCGTCATCGCGTCGCTGGAGGGCGACGTGACCGGTGAGCTGGACGCCCACCGGCGGATCATGCGCGCGCTCGTGGAGGCGCTCGGGCTGAGCTACGGCGCCGCCTGGCTGCCCGACGGGCAGGGCAACTACGTCCTCCGGGTCACCGAGGGCACGGCCGCCGCGGCCATGGCCGCCGGATGGCCCACCGGCGAGGCGATGGTGGCGGGCGCGGGCTACGGCGGCGAGGCCCTGCGCCGGCGGACGCCGGTGCTCATGGATGCGGGCACTGCCACCGGCACCTGCCTGCGGTGGGCCACCGCCCACGCGGCCGGCGCACGTCAGGGCTGCTTCCTCCCCGTCGTCGAGGGCAACCGGGTGACCGCGGTCCTCGAGTACTACAGCGAGCGCGAGCTGCCGTTCTTCGGCGGGCGGGCCGAGAAGTGGCAGGCTCTGGGCCGGCTGATCGCCCACGCCCGGCGCAGCGCGCTGACCGCCGCCACGCTCCGCGAGACCCTGGACGACCGGGAGGCGGTGACCACCGTCGTCGCCCGGGTGGGCGAGGCACACGACGAGGCGACCGCCCTGCGGGTGGCGCTCGAGACGGTCCGGACCGCCTTCGGCTGGGCCTACGGCTCGTTCTGGGCGCTCGACGAGGAGCAACGCGTGCTGCGGTTCTCCGTCGAGTCCGGCTCGGCCGGGGACGAGTTCCGCCAGGTCACCCTGGCCGCCAGCTTCGCCGAGGGCGTCGGCCTGTCCGGGCGCGCCTGGCGCTCCCGTGACCTGGTCTTCGTCCCCGACCTCGCGGAGGTGACCGACTGCGTGCGCGCACCCGCCGCGCAGCGGGCCGGGGTGCGCTCCGGCGTCTGCTTCCCGATCCTCTGCGACGGGCGCGTCGTGGGCACGATGGACTTCTTCGTCACCGAGACCATCGACCTGTCCGAGTCACGCGCCGCGGCGCTGCGCAACGTGCAGCAGCTGGTCTCCCAGCGCCTGGACATCCTGCGCCGCGCGGAGGCCGACCGGGCCAACTCCCGGGAGCTGCTGGAGACGGTCTCCCGGCTCCGCGAGGCCGGCGACGACGCCGGGCGGGTGGCGGAGAGCGCGGTCGCCGAGGCCTCGTCGATGACCACGCAGGTGCAGGCGCTGGCCAGCGCGTCGGCCGCCGTCGGCGACGTCATCCGGATCATCTCGGCGATCGCCGACCAGACCAACCTGCTGGCCTCAACGCGACCATCGAGGCGGCCCGCGCCGGGGAGTCCGGCAAGGGGTTCGCCGTGGTGGCCAACGAGGTCAAGGAGCTCGCCCGGGAGACGGCTCAGGCGACCAGCCGGGTGTCCGAGCAGGTCGCCGGCATCCAGGCGGGCACGGAATCCGTGACCTCCGGCATCAGCGCGACGAGCGCCGTCATCGGGCAGCTCGACGCCGTCCAGGCCCGGATCGCGCAGATCCTGGAGGAGCAGGTCCGGATGGCCCGGGCGTTCGAGTCCGCGCGCTGAGCCGGGACGGGCGACGGGTCAGGTCTCCCGGCGCCCGTCCCGGAGGATCCGCGCGGCCGGTCGCGGCCTGCTCGGCCCGCTCGGCGCGGAGAAGCCGGAGCGCTTGTGGGACCCGTCGCAGAACGGCTTGATGCCGGACTTCCCGCAGCGGCAGAGCGCGATGGTGTCGCGTCCGGGATCGATCTCGGCGCCGTCCTGGTCCAGCAACCGGAAGTTGCCGCGCACGATCAGCGGCCCGTCGCGGTAGGGCGTGATCGTGGCGCCGTCGGCCGGTCCACCGCCGGGGTCCGTGCCGGCGATGTCCTCGGGGGGTTCGGGCTCGGCCGACGGTGACGACACGCCTCCAGCATGCCCTGCCGGCTCCCGGGTACACGGCGCCGGTCCAACGGATCAGGGCTCGGTGAGCTCCAACGTCTCGACCATGCGGTCCAGGACCCGGACGTTGCGCGCGTAGTCGAACTGCGGCAGGCCCACCGTGTTGACCACCAGGGTGCGCGGGCCGTCCTCCCCCTCGCCGAGGTCGACGACGTAGCTGGTGGTCCGCACCCCTTCGGGCCAGAGGCCCTCACCCGAGGAGACCCGCTCGACCCGCACGGCGGTCCGGCCGCCGACGGTGGTGTCGGTCCGGCTCAGCTCCTCCGCGCCCGCGGGGTTGGCGACCCGGTCGAACGGTGCCGGCTCGACCGAGGCGGTCACCGCGCCCACCCGGGCGTCGGTGCCGGGCGGCACGGTGAACGGGTCGGGCGCGAACCGCGTGCACGCGGGGACCGTGTCCCCCGGGTTCACCGCCCACGACTCCGGATACGACAGGGCGAACCCGGCGGGGCTCTCGCAGCGCTGCGACAGCGCGACCGGGGCGGCCGGCTCCTCCGCGAGGATGTCGACCACGATCCGCTGCGGCGAGTTCAGCAGTCCGACCGCGAACGGCCGTTCCCGGTCCACCCCGGCGAAGAAGGTGTAGTGGCCCTCGAAGAGGGTGTCCTCGACCAGGGTGTCCAGCACGGTCGCCCCGGCGATCGCCTGCTGGTCGGGCCCCTCCCAGGGCTGCACGCCCTCGGGGGCGTCGAACGGCAGCGCGATGTTGGTCAGCGTGATGCCGAGGACTGCGTCGCCGGGCACCTCGACCGGGGCTCCGGACCCCTGGGCACGCGGCTCGTCGGTGTAGCCGACCCGCCAGCCGGCCTCGCCCTCACCGGCCAGCTCGAACACGATCCGGTCGAACCCCTCGTGGGCGCCGAGCCGCACGTCGGTGAGTGCGACGAGCGGCGCGTCGCCGGCAGCGATGGACTCAACGGTGTCGCCGTCGCCGACCGGCTGCAGGGTGCCCGGTTCCTCGTCCGACGGGTGGCGGACGTCGACCACCAGGCGCGGCGGGTCCGCGAGGGTGGCCACGCCGAACGACACGCGCTCCTGCAGGCCGACCGTCCAGGCCATGTTCGCCTCGAAGTCCCCGGTCTGGACCACCTCCGTGACCACGGACCCGCCCGTCGGCTCGATGCGCTCGGGGCCCTCGTACACCTGCTCGGGGCGCTCGCCGGACAGGTCGACCGTGCTGGCCGGGCTGGTGCGCAGCTCCAGGAAGGCGATCCCCTCGATCTCCACCGGGCGCCCCGAGGCGTCCTGCGTCACCGGTGGCTCGACGTAGGACACCCGGTAGCTGGGCACCCGGTCGCCTTCGAACTCCAGGACCACCCGGTCGAAGCCGTCGTGCTCGGCGGCCCGGACATCGGCCAGGTGGGCGACCGGCCGGTCGGCATCGGGGAAACCACCACCCTGCACCGCGGCGGTACCCGGGTCGCCGACCGGTTCGACGGCCTGATCGTCGCTCAGCGCCGTCGTGGTCGGCGACGCCGTCGGCGAAGCGGTCGCGGCGGCGTCGCCGTCCGAGCTGCCGCCGTCCGAGCTGCCGCCGTCCGCGGTGCATGCCGTGAGGAGCAGAGCCGCGCAGACTCCGGCGGGGAGGAAGCGCATCGCAGATCCTGCCTTGATCTCGGCGTCAGGTCACCTCTGTCCCCTTGCCGCCGCGCCCGGCGGTGAACCTCCGCCGTCCCGATGCAACCTGATCGTCATGTACCGCCGGGGCTCCGGTCAGGGCACCGGACCGGACTGCGGCTGACCGTAGAAGACCTGCTCGACCACGGCCCGGGCGTGCCGGGTGGTGCGGCGGTAGTCGTCGAGGAACCGGCCCGGGTCGTCGTCCGCGCCGTACCCGCACGCCCGGGCGACGCCGCCCAGCTCCAGCCCCGGCCTCGGCAGCTGGTCGCTGGGCCGCCCGCGCACCAGGAAGATCGCGTTACGCGCCCGGGTGGCCAGCTCCCACGCCGCGGTGAGCGCCTCGGCCTGCTCCGCCGGCAGCAGCCCTTCCTCGGCGAGCGCGGTCAGCGCCCCCGGGGTGGAGGCCACCCGGAGCGCCGGCCTCGCGGCGGCGTGCTCCAGCTGGAGCAGCTGGACGGTCCACTCGACGTCGGCCAGCCCGCCGCGGCCGAGCTTGGTGTGGGTGGCGGGGTCGGCCCCCCGGGGCAGCCGCTCCCGCTCCACCCGCGC
Source organism: Blastococcus sp. SYSU DS0616 (assembly GCF_054051015.1). NCBI lineage: Bacteria > Bacillati > Actinomycetota > Actinomycetes > Geodermatophilales > Geodermatophilaceae > Blastococcus > Blastococcus sp. SYSU DS0616. The sequence goes on along the minus strand of NZ_JBJHAJ010000005.1, from coordinate 180,363 downwards.
CTTGATGCGCCGGATCTCGGCGACCTGCTCGCCGGACAACCCGTCGGCGGGATACCGGACGGGGTCGACCAGCGCGACGAACTCCGCGCCCAGGGCTTCGTCGCCGGCCACCGGGACGGCGCGCAGCAGCGCCTGCACCTCCCACACCGACACCCAGCGCTGGTAGTACTCGCGGAAGGCGGGGAGGCTGCGCACCAGGGCGCCCTGCCGCCCCTCGGGCCGCAGGTCGGCGTCGACCTCGAACGCGGGGTCCGGTGCCGGCTCACCGAGCAGCCGCCGCAGGGTGTGGGCCACGGCGTTCGCCGCGGCCGAGGCCCTGGCCTCGTCCGCTCCCGGCCGGGGCCGGTGGACGAACAGCACGTCGGCGTCGGAGCCGTAGCCGAGCTCCCCACCGCCCAGGCGCCCCATGCCGATCACGGCGAGGTCCATCGGCAGGTCGGCGACGTCGACGCGCGACTCGAGGGCGTGCGTCCGCAGCGCGGCGTCGAGCCCGGCCTGCAGCGTGGCGGCGGCGACGTCGGTCAGCGCCTGCCCCACCCGGTGCACGTCGAGCCGGCCGAGCAGGTCCGCCGCCGCGATCCGCAGCAGCTCCTGCCGGCGCAGCCCGCGGATGACCCGAACGCCGGCCTGCGGGTCCGGCGCGCGGCCGGCCGCCTGCCGCCACGCCCGGGCCAGGGTCGCCGCCGAGCGCGGCTCGAGCTCGGCGTCGTCGGCGAGCAGCCGCAGCGCCTCCGGCGTCCGGGTGAGCAGCGAGGCGACGTACTGGCTGGAGCCCAGCAGCTGGGCCAGCCGCTCGGCGACCTGCCCCTCGTCGCGCAGCAGCCGCAGGTACCACTGGTTCCCGCCGAGGGCCTCGCTGACCTGCCGGTAGGCCAGCAGCCCGGCGTCGGGGTTGGGGCAGGAGGCGAACGTCTGCAGCAGCACCGGCAGCAGGTACTTCTGGATCGAGGCCGAGCGGGAGACCCCGCCGGTGAGGGCCGCCAGGTGCCGGAGCGCGCCGTCGGGGTCGGCGAAGCCGAGCGCCCGCAGCCAGTCACCGGCGGCCTTGCTGCCCAGCTGCGCGGCCTCCGACGGCACCTTGGCCACGGCCGACAGCAGCGGCCGGTAGAAGAGCTTCTCGTGCAGGCGCCGCACCTCGCGGGTGTGCAGCGCCAGCTCCGCCCGCAGCACGTCGACGGCGTCGCCGCGGTGGTCGGGCTTGTACCCCATCGAGCGGGCCAGCCAGCGCAGCTGCTGCTCGTCGGTGGGCAGCAGGTGGGTGCGCCGCAGCCGGAGCAGCTGCAGCCGGTGCTCGACGGTGCGCAGGAAGCGGTAGGAGGCGATGAGCGTCGCCGCGTCCTCCCGACCGACGTACCCACCGGCCGACAGCGCCAGGAGCGCCGGCAGGGTCCCGCCCACCCGGAGGTTCGGGTCCGAACGGCCGTGCACCAGCTGCAGCAGCTGGACGGCGAACTCGACGTCGCGCAGCCCGCCGCGGCCGAGCTTGAGCTCCCGCTCGGCCTGCGCCGGCGGGATGTTGGCCTCCACGCGGCGACGCATGGCCTGCACCTGGCCGACGAAGCCGGGCCGGTTGCCGGCCTTCCAGACCAGCGGCCACAGCTCCTCGACGTAGGCGCGGCCCAGGTGGGGGTCGCCGGCCACCGGCCGCATCTTCAGCAGCGCCTGGAACTCCCACGTGTCGGCCCACTGGCCGTAGTAGGCGGCGTGCCCGGCGACGGTGCGCACCAGCGCACCGGCCTTGCCCTCGGGACGCAGCGCGGCGTCGACCTCCCACGCGGCCTCGTGGCAGATGCGCATGAGCGACGCGGCCACCCGGGTGGCGGTGGCCAGCGCCGGGCTCTCCGGGTCGCTCGGGTCGGCGGGCTCGGCCACGAAGACGACGTCGACGTCGCTGACGTAGTTCAGCTCCCGCCCACCGGTCTTGCCCAGCGCGATGACGGCCAGCCGGCAGGCGGCGGCGTCCGCAGGCTGCTCGGCGACGGCGAGCGCCAGGCCGGCGGTGAGCACGGCGGCGGCGATGTCGGCGAGCTCGGCCGCGGCCTCCTCTGCCGGCACGCCGTCGCCGAGGTCCCGCCCGGCCAGGGAGAGGATCGCCCGGCGGTAGGCGTGCCGCAGGGCCGCGATGCGCGACGGGCCGGCGTCCGGGGCTCCCTTCCCCAGCCGCACGCCCCACGGGGGGTCGTCGGGGTCGGCGCCGACGGCGGCCAGCATCTGCTGCTCCAGTGCGTGCGGGGTGGGCCGGCTCGGCCCGTTCCCGTCGTCGAGCACCTCCCAGTCCAGCGGGTAGGCGGCCAGGTGGTCGGCCAGCCCGGCGCTCGCGCCCAGGACGGCCAGCAGACGGGCGCGGAGGGAACCCGACCCCCGCAGCCGCGCCAGCAGCGCGGCCGCTGCATCGCCCGTGTCGTCCTCGGCGTCCAGCGCCTCGATCAGCCGCTGCAGCGACCGCACGGCGAGGTCGGGGTCCCCTGCCCGGGCGAGTGCGGCCACGACCGGCCCGGCCTCCGGGTCGGCGGGCTCGTTGCGCTCGAGGTCCCACAGGCCCAGGGCGGGGTCCGACAGCAGCCGGGCGGCGCGCTCGCCGTCCTCGAAGCCGAACCGGACGAGGCGGACGATCGCGCGCCGCGGGATCTCCACCTGCGGCGCGCTCACGCGCGCACCTGTGCCCTCGCCCGGACCAGCTCGGCGAACCGCTCGGCGAACGGGCGCCACGCCTCGGCCACGTCGTCGTGGGCGGCGGCAGCCCGGGCGCACAGCGTCTCCCGGTCCAGCGGGGAGGCTGCGACGCCGACGGGGTCGCTGCCGGCCCAGGCCCGCACCATCTCCGGCGTCGTCTCGATGTGGAACTGCAGGCCGTAGACGGAGGTCCCCACCCGGTAGGCCTGGTGCGGGTAGTGCGGGTTGCCGGCCAGCAGGGTGGCGCCCCCCGGCAGTTCGGAGATCTCGTCGTGGTGCCACTGGATCACGTCCGGCGAGAGCGGCAGCGGCCCGAACACGGGGTCGGCGTCCGCGGCGTCCCGCTTGGCCACCAGCGTCGCACCGACCTCGGGCCCGTCCACCCCGACCCGGGTCCGGCCGCCGCCCACCTGGGCCAGCAGCTGGGCGCCCAGGCAGATCGCGAGGGTGGGCAGATCGTCCCGCAGCGCCTGCCCGAGCAGTCGTCGCACGCCGACGAGCTCGGGGCTGGTCTCCTCGTCGTCCATCGACGACTGGGGGCCGCCCAGCACGAGCAGCCCGTCGAAGCCCTCGAGGCCGTCCGGCAGCTGCGCGCCGAGGCCGAGCCGGCGCTCGTCGAGCTCCATGCCCGCGTCGCGCAGCCACTCCCCCAGCCGGGCCGGCGGATCGGTCTCGCTCGGGACGACGACGAGCAGGCGGCCGGTGGAGGTCACGCGACCGAGGTTAGTGGCCCGCGCCGTCGGGGCTGACCCGCGCTCTGCGGGTGCTGTCCGCGCCCTGGCAGTCCTGCAGGACCCGCACAGCACGAGCAGCACTCCCAGAGCGGGCGGGTCAGAGGCCGGGGAGGTACCGGCGCAGCTCGAAGGGCGTGACGTTCTGCCGGTAGGAGTTGAACTCCTCCCACTTGTTGCGCAGGAAGAACTGGAAGACGTGCTCGCCGAGCGTCTCGGCGACCAGCTCGCTGCCCTGCATCGCCGTCAGCGCCTCGCCGAGGCTGACCGGCAGGTCCTCGTAGCCGGCCGCGCGGCGCTCGGTGTCGGTGAGCGACCAGACGTCGTCCTCGGCCTCCGGCGGCAGCTCGTAGCCCTTCTCGATGCCGCGCAGGCCGGCGGCCAGCAGGACGGCGAAGGTGAGGTAGGGATTGCACGCGGAGTCCGGCGAGCGCACCTCGACCCGGGCCGACTGCGCCTTGCTGGGCTTGTAGCTCGGCAGCCGGACCAGCGCCGAGCGGTTCGCCCGACCCCAGGTCGCCGCGGTGGGCGCCTCGGTACCGGCCAGCAGCCGGCGGTAGGAGTTCACCGTCTGGTTGGTGATCGCGGTGACCTCGCGGGCATGGGTCAGCAGGCCGGCGATGAACTGCTTGCCGGTGGTCGACAGCCGCATCGGGTCGGCCGGGTCGTGGAAGGCGTTGCGGTCGCCCTCGAACAGCGACAGGTGGGTGTGCATCGCCGAGCCCGCCAGCTCGGTGAACGGCTTGGGCATGAACGTGGCGTGCACGCCCTGGGCCAGCGCGACCTCCCGGACGACGTGCCGCAGCGTCATGATGTTGTCCGCCATCGACAGCGCGTCGGCGTAGCGCAGGTCGATCTCCTGCTGGCCCGGGGCGACCTCGTGGTGGCTGAACTCCACGGAAATGCCCATCGCCTCCAGGGCGAAGACCGCCTCGCGGCGGAAGTCGTGCGCCACGTTGTGCGTGGAGAGGTCGAAGTAGCCGCCGGTGTCGGCGGGCTCCGGTGCGGTGCCGTCGGTGGGCAGGTCCTTGAGCAGGAAGAACTCGATCTCGGGGTGGGTGTAGAAGGTGAACCCCATGTCGGCCGCCTTGGCCAGGGTCCGGCGCAGCACGTGCCGGGGATCGGCCCACGAGGGCGAGCCGTCGGGCAGCGTGATGTCGCAGAACATCCGCGCGGTGTCGCTGGCCCGGCCCTCGCGGGCCGGCATCACCTGGAAGGTGCCGGGATCGGGCTTGGCGAGCATGTCGGACTCGTAGACGCGGGCGAAGCCCTCGATCGCCGAGCCGTCGAAGCCGATGCCCTCGGCGAAGGCGGCCTCGATCTCGGCCGGGGCCACCGCGACGGCCTTGAGGTAGCCGGAGACATCGGTGAACCACAGCCGCACGAAACGGATGTCGCGCTCTTCGAGGGTCCGCAGGACGAACTCCTGCTGTCGGTCCATACCGGCCATGATCCAGTCCGCTCGTTTCAGGTGTGTGACGTCGGCGCAAGCCTGCCCAATCCGGGCGATCCGCACACGGTTCCCGGCCGCGATGGTGCCCGTGTCGCGCCCCCACCTGGCCGTCGGCCCTGGTGGGCGACGAGACTGGCGGCGTGAGCGATCAGCAGCCGGTGCAGATGCGGGTCTCCCTCGCCCAGGTCGACACGCGGGTCGGTGACCTCGCGGGCAACAGCGACCTGGTCCTCCGGTGGGCGGCGGAGGCCGCGGCCGCCGGCGCGCACCTCGTCGTCTTCCCGGAGATGACGCTCACCGGGTACCCGCCGGAGGACCTGGTGCTGCGCGAGTCGTTCGCCCGCGCCAGCGAGCAGGCGCTGGTGGACCTCGCGGCCCGGCTGGCCGCCGACGGGCTGGGCGAGCTCGCCGTCGTCGTGGGGTACCTGGCGCACACCGAGGGCAGCGGACCGGCCCCGGTCGACGAGCCGCCCACCGACGACGACCGGCCCAGCGACGCCAACCCCCGCCGGGGTGCTCCCCGCAACGCGGCGGCCCTGCTGCACGGTGGCGACGTCGTCGTCCGCTACTACAAGCGGCACCTGCCCAACTACGGGGTCTTCGACGAGGCGCGCTACTTCGTGCCCGGCACCGAGCTGCCGGTGGTGCGGCTGCACGGCGTGGACGTCGCGCTCACCGTCTGCGAGGACCTCTGGGTCGAGGGCGGGCCGTGCGGGGTCGCCGGCCAGGCCGGGGTCGACCTCGTCGTCTCCCCCAACGCCTCCCCGTACGAGCGGGCGAAGGACGACCTCCGGCTCCCGCTGGTGCGTCGCCGGGCGGCCGAGGCGGGGGCGGCGATCCTGTACTGCAACCAGGTGGGCGGGCAGGACGAGCTGGTGTTCGACGGCGACTCGATGGCCGTCTCCCCCACCGGGGAACTGCTGGCCCGCGCCCCCCAGTTCGTCGAGCACCTGCTCACCGTCGACCTCGCGCTGGACCCGTCCGCGGTGCCCGAGCGCCGCTCGGGCCGGGTCGGGCCGATGACCGTCACCCGGCACGTGCTGAGCGAGGAGCCGGTGCCCGCCTTCGACCCGCGCCCCGCCACGGTCGCCGAACCGCTCAGCGACTGCGAGGAGGTGTGGCGGGCCCTGGTGCTGGGCCTGCGCGACTTCATCGACAAGAACGGCATGCCCTCGGTGGTGCTCGGTCTCTCCGGGGGCATCGACTCCGCCGTCTGCGCCGCCCTCGCCGTCGACGCGCTGGGTGCCGACCGGGTGCACGGGGTCGGGCTGCCGTCGAAGTGGTCCAGCGAGCACTCGCTCGCCGACGCCGAGGACCTCGCGCGCCGCACCGGCCTGCACTACTCCGTCGTGCCGATCGCGCCGATGGTCGACGCCTACGAGTCCTCGGTGGAGCTCTCCGGGGTCGCCGCCGAGAACCTGCAGGCCCGGGTCCGCGGCACGCTCCTGATGGGGCTGTCCAACCAGCACGGCCACCTCCTGCTGACGACGGGCAACAAGAGCGAGATCGCCGTCGGCTACTCCACCCTCTACGGCGACTCGGCCGGCGGCTTCGCCCCGATCAAGGACGTGCCCAAGACCCTGGTCTGGGAGCTGGCCCGCTGGCGCAACGCCGAGGCCCGCCGCCGTGGCGAGACCGAGCCGATCCCGCAGAACTCGATCGACAAGCCGCCGTCGGCCGAGCTGGCGCCGGGTCAGGTGGACAGCGACTCGCTGCCCTCCTACGACGAGCTCGACGCGGTGATCGCCGACTACGTCGACCGCGACCTCGGCATGGCCCAGCTGCTCGAGCGGGGGCACGACCCAGAAGTGGTGGCGCGCGTCCTCCGGTTGGTGGACGCCGCGGAGTTCAAGCGCCGCCAGTCGGCGCCGGGCACCAAGATCAGCCTCAAGGCGTTCGGGCGCGACCGGCGCCTGCCCATCACCAGCCGCTGGCGGGAGACCCTCCCCACCGTGCGGGAAGGAGCACAGGCGTGAACGAGTCGGTCCTCTACGGCGGCCAGTCGACGGCGCGGGTGCGCATCCACCACCTGCAGCAGGCCAAGGCGCGCGGCGAGAAGTGGGCGATGCTCACCGCCTACGACACCTACAGCGCGGCCATCTTCGAGGAGGCCGGCATCCCGGTCATGCTCGTCGGCGACTCCTCGGGCAACGTCGTGCTCGGGCACACCAGCACCGTGCCGGTGACCGTCGAGGACATCCTGCTGATGACCAAGGCGGTCACCCGCTCCACCAAGCGGGCGCTGATCGTCGCCGACCTGCCGTTCGGGTCCTACGAGTCGGGCCCGCAGCAGGCGTTCGACACCGCCGTCCGCATGATGAAGGAGGGCGGCGCCCAGGCGGTGAAGCTGGAGGGCGGGGTGCGGGTGGCGCCGCAGATCCGGCTGCTGACCGAGGCCGGGATCCCGGTCATGGCGCACGTCGGCTTCACGCCGCAGAGCGAGCACGCCCTCGGCGGCTACCGGGTGCAGGGCCGGGGGGCCGGGGCCGAGCAGCTGCTGGCCGATGCGCACGCGGTGCAGGAGGCCGGTGCGTTCGCCGTCGTCCTGGAGATGGTGCCGGCGGCCGTCGCCGCCCAGGTGACCAAGGAGCTCGCCATCCCCACGATCGGCATCGGCGCCGGCGTCGAGTGCGACGCGCAGGTGCTGGTGTGGCCGGACATGGCCGGGCTCAACGGCGGCCGGGTGCCGAAGTTCGTGAAGAAGTACGCCGACCTGCGGGGCGAGCTGCTGCGGGCCGCGCAGGAGTTCGCCGACGACGTCCGCGGCGGGGCGTTCCCCGGCCCCGAGCACTCCTTCGAGTAGCCACTCAGCTCGCTCTGGGGGTCGAGCTCCCGCTGTCGGCGCCCTGCAACGCCCCCAGTCCGTGCGCACGACCCCCAGAGCCGGCCGCGCGCGGCGCAGCACGTCACCGGTCCGCTCAGGTGGTCAGCTGCCGGGCCAGCACCTGCGGCGCCTCCGCCAGCGAGGGGCCGTACCAGGTGAGGTGCCGGCCGCTGACGAACACCGGCCGAGCCTGCGGCCACGCCTCGGGGCCGTCGTCAGGCGTGAACGCGTAGGGCTCGTCGGGGAACACCACGAGCTCCGCGGGCACCGTCGCCGGCTCGTCCCGGCCGAGCTTCGGGTACCGGTCGGCATGCCCGGCGAACACGTTGCGGACGCCGAGCCGGGCCAGCACGTCACCGGCGAAGGTGTCACGGCCCAGCACCATCCACGGGCGGCGCCAGATCGGGACGACCGCCGGCACGTCCGGCAGCCGCGCCGGTGCCTCCGAGGCCGCGCGAGCGTCGGCCAGCCAGCCCGGGTCGGGGCGGCCCAGCACGCCGCAGAGCCGGGCGAGCGAGTCCAGCGCCTGGTCGACGGTGGCCGGCGCGGTCACCCACACGGGTACACCGGCGGCCCGGAGCGCGGCGACGTCGGAGTCCCGGTTCTCCTCGGCGTTGGCGACCACCAGGTCGGGGCGGAGCTCCAGCACCCGGCCCACGTCGGGCCACTTGGTGCCGCCGACCCGCGGGACGTCGAGCCCGGCCGGATGGGTGCACCAGTCGGTCGCCCCGGCGAGCAGCCCTGCGTCGGTGGCCGCGATCGCCTCGGTCAGCGACGGCACCAGCGAGACGACCCGCCGCGGCGGCGGCCCCTCGTAGGGCCGCCGCTGGTCGTCGCGGATTCCAGCGCCGGTCACGGCTCAACTCCCCTGGCCCCGCCCAGAGGCTCACCCTGAGCCTGCGAAGGGTGAGGAGGACGGGGTCGTTTCAGACGTCGGTGATCCGGACGCCCGCGTGCACCTTGTAGCGCCGGTTGACCGAGACGAGGTTGATCGTCAGGGCCTCGACCTGCCGGGCGTTGCGCAGCCGGCCGGCGTAGATCCCCCTCATCCCCGGCAGCCGGCCGGCCAGCGCCTGGACGGTGTCCATCGAGGCGCGGTCGTCGCCGACCACCATGACGTCGCCGTCGATCGTGGGCTTCGAGAGGTCCTCGAGCAGCTTGGCCGACAGGTGGTGGAAGGCGCCGACCACGTGCGAGTCCGGCAGCAGCGCGGCCGCCTGCTGCGCGGCGCTGCCCTCCTCGACGTCGAGCACGTAGGCACCGAGCTCGTCGAAGCCCATGGGCACGACGCAGTCGACGACGATCTTGCCGGCCAGCGGGGTGGCGAGCTCGGCCAGAGTCGCGGCGTGTCCGGCGAAGGGGACGGCGACGATGACCAGGTCCGCCGCGCCCGCGACGTCCACGTTGGAGCCCCCGGTGACCGACACCTCGACCCCGCCGGCCACCGTCGCGGCCCGCTCGGCCACCTCGGCGGCCACCTCGGCGGCGCGCTCGGCGTCGCGGGAGCCCAGCAGGATGCGCTGGCCCTGGGCGGCCAGCCGGACGGCCAGTCCACGCCCCTGCGGGCCCGTGCCGCCCAGCACTCCCACGACCAGTTCCTCGACCGCGCGACCGTCCGTCACGTCCACCCCTTCCACGGCGCCGGACGACCCGGCGGCTGGGACCGATCATGCCTGGCCCCCGGGACGGGGGTCAGCGCTCCTCCCACTCGCGGTCCTCCGCGTCGAGCCGCTCGTTCCGCTCGGCGACGGCCGCGAGCGCCTGCTCGGCCTCCTCCCGGGTCTCGTACGGCCCGAGCCGGTGGCGTTCGGCGCACCCGTCGCGGTCCTCGACCCGGTGGTGCTTGAGACAGAAGAACCAGGGCCCCCCGGCCATGCGCGACCTCCTCCACTCGTCGGACGACCTCAGCCTTCCACCCGGCGCGCGGGTCCGCTCGGACGACGACCGCCCGGGCTCGCACCCCAGGGTGACCGGCGGCGCACAGGGGGTGCCGGAACGCCGGTTGGTGCGGCATCCTGCATCCGTGATCGGCCCGGACCTGCGCACTTCCGCCCCCGTCTGCTCCGGGCCGGCCGCCCCCGGTGGGCACGAGCACCGCGTCGCCGCCGTCACCGTCGCCGTGCTGCTGGCCATGGGCGGTGTGATGGGCTCGGTCAACCTCCTGGTGGACGGCGTGCTCCGCGAGGGGGTGGCGCGGTGGGCCTACGCGGGCACCATGCTGCTGCTGCTCGCCCTCGCCGCGGCACTCGCCGCGCGCCGCCGGATCGGCCCCGGGTACACGCTCGTCCTGGTGCTGCTCGGAGATCTGATCTACCTCGTCGTGGTCCTCTGCATCCAGGACCCCCTGCGCTACGCCACCCCGCTGATGCTCCTGTTCCCCGCGCTGGCGGCCGCCTGGTTCCTGGAGCTCCGGGCGCTGGCGGTCCACATGGCGGTGACGACCGGCGTCTGCCTCGCCGCGCTGTGGCCCAGCTACGACAGCGCCGTGGCCCTCGGCGTCCAGGTCGGGGTCAGCGCCGTCACGCTGAACGTCGCGGCGACGGCGGTCTACCTGCTGCGCCGGCGGGTGCAGCGCCTGCTGGTGGAGACCGCGACCCTCACCCACCTGGATCCGCTCACCGGGCTGCACAACCGCCGCTACCTCGTCGAGCAGGCCGAGCGCCTCTGGGGACAGGCCCGGCGGGACGGGACCCGGATCTGCGCCATGGTGCTGGACCTCGACCACTTCAAGCGGCTCAACGACGAGTTCGGGCACGCCGTCGGCGACTCCGTCCTCAGCTCCGTGGCCGCCGCGCTGTCGGCCGCCGTCCGGCCCGCGGACGTGCTCGCCCGCACCGGCGGCGAGGAGCTCGTCGTCGTGGGCTCGGTGGGCGACCCTGCGGAGGCCCGCCGGCTGGCCGAGCGGCTGCGGGCTGCCGTCGCCCGCGGGCAGGGCGCCGGCGGGCACGTGGTCACCGCGTCGATCGGCCTGGCCGTCACCCGGCCGGGCGAGGGGGAGGACGCCGTCGCGGCGTTGTGGCGGCTGGTCGACGAGGCCGACGCCGCCATGTACCGGGCCAAGCGTGAGGGGCGGGACCGGGTGGCCACCGCCGTGGTCCCGCGCGCCCGCAGCCCCCGGGCGGAGCAGGCCAGCTCCTAGCCCGGCCGCCGGCGGGGGCCGGACGGTGCTCTCGACCGGTGCGTTCGGCGGTTCTCTGCTTCGCTAGGTGCATGACGCTCGTCGCGCCCGACCCGACGCGGACGGTGCCTCTGCCCCTGCGCGAGCAGGCCGACGTGCGCGACCGATGGCTCACCCAGCGGCTGCTCGACGTCCTCCCCGGTCTCATGGACCGGGCGGGCATCGATCTGTGGATCGTCGCCGGACGGGAGTACGACGAGGACCCGGTCCTCGCCACGCTGCTCCCGGCCACCTGGTTGTCCGCCCGCCGGCGCACCATCCTGCTGCTGCACCGCAGCGACGACGGCGTCACCCCCGCCGCGGTCTCCCGCTACCCGGTCGGCCAGTTCCTGCCCGCGTGGACCGCCGACCCGCGGGAGCCCGCCGAGCGCGCCCAGTGGGCGGAGGTCCGCCGGTTCGTGGAGCAGGCCGGCCCGCGCCGCATCGGCATCGACGTCTCCGAGCGCTTCGCCCTGGCCGACGGGCTCTCCCACACCGAGCACCGGCTGCTCACCGAGGCGCTCGGCCCGTACGCGGACCGGCTGGTGTCGGCCGAGCAGCTCGCGGTGAGCTGGCTGGAGACCCGCCTGCCGGAGGAGATCGAGGCGCTGCGGGGGATGAACCGGCTGGCGCACCAGGTGATCGCGGAGGCCTTCTCCCCCGCCGTCGTCCGGGTAGGCCGGACCACCGCGCTGGACGTGGCGTGGTGGCTGCGGCAGCGGCTCCACGACCTGGGCGTGGAGCCGTGGTTCCAGCCGTCGGTGCTGGTGCAGCGCGCCGGCGTGCCCCTGGTCGAGGACGGGGGAACGCTGCTGCCCGCCGTCCCCTCCGACGCGGTGGTCCGGGCCGGGGACCTGCTGCACTGCGACGTGGGCCTGAGCTCGCTGGGGCTGCGGACCGACACGCAGCGCAACGCCTACGTCCTGCGGCCCGGCGAGACCGACGCCCCCGGGGGCCTGCGGTCCGCCATGCGGGCGGCCAACCGGCTGCAGGAGCTGACCGCGGCCGCGCTCCTCCCGGGCCGGACGGGCAACGAAGTGCTGGCCGCCGCCCGCGCCGCCGCGGCAGCGGAGGGCCTGGACGGGGACGTCTACTCGCACCCGATCGGCTACCACGGCCACGGGGCGGGGCCGGCCATCGGCCAGTGGGACCAGCAGCGGGACGTGCCGGGCGCGGGCGACTACCCGGTGCACGCCGACACGGCCTACGCCCTGGAGCTCGCGGTGCGCCGGCCCGTGCCGGAGTGGGACGGCCAGTGCGTGCGGCTGGGGCTCGAGGAGGGCATCGCGCTCACTGCGGACGGCGTCGAGTACCTCGCCGGCCGGCAGACGGAGTTCCAGCTCATCGGCTGACGCGCCGCCGCTCCCCTGGACCAGGGAAGCGGCGACGCGGTGACCTCACTTCGTGCGGGCCTGGGCGGTCTTCTTGTCGTTCGCCTTCTGGATGGCGTCGACCAGCTCCTGCTTCTTCATCTTCGAGCGGCCGGAGATGTCGAGCTTCTTGGCGAGCTCCTGCAGGTGCTCCTTGGTGGCGTTCGCGTCGACGCCGCCCTTGGTCTGCTTGCCGGTGCCGCGGCCGCCGGCGGCCTGGGCGTCCGAGGGGCCCTTCTTGCCGCCCTCCTTCTTCTCCCAGTGGTCGCCGACCTTCTCGTAGGAGTGCTTGACCGCCGCCCACGCGACGCGGTTGGCGCGCTCCTCGTCGTCGTACTCGTCCACCGCTGAGTCGTAGGCCTTGGTGAACGTCCGCTGGGCCTTCTTGTCCGAGCGTCGCAGGGTGCTGGGCAGCTCGGACTGCTTCGCGTCGCCCTTCTTCGTCGTCTTCGGCATCGCTGTCTCCTCTCGGTTCGGGTGCGGCCCTACCCCGGGGGACGGAGATGATCACCTGATCGGGCCGCCGTCCCGCCGGACGGCGGGTCCACCCGCCCGACGGGACCGGGCGGCCGCTCCCCGGGTCGAGGAGCGACCGCCCGGCGCTCAGGCGGGTCCGGCGGGTCGGACCGGGCCGGTCACCGCCCGGCCTGCGCCTCCGCGAGCGTCTCGTGCAGGGCCCAGTAGGCGGGCTTGCGCTCGTAGTTCTCGAACATCACGGTCGCCGCCCCCTGGCCGGGCGAGAAGCTCGGGACCCACGAGTACTTGTCGTTGAAGCCCCAGATGGTGAAGGAGTTGCAGTCGTCCACCGACAGGCAGGCCTCGAGGACGCCCTCGTAGGTGTCCGCCTGCTCGGCGAGCTGCTCCGCGGTGGGCACCCCGCTCTCGGGGAGCGTGAACCGGACGTCCAGCTCGGTGATCGCGGTCTCCAGCCCCAGGTCGTCGAAGCGCTGCATGTTCTCGTCGAGGGTCTCCGGGAAGGGGTACTGCAGGTCCAGGTGGGCCTGGAAGGCGAACCCGTGCAGCGGGACCCCCTCGGCGAGCAGCTGCTTGGCGAGCTCGTAGTAGGCGTCGCTCTTCGGGCCGATGTCCTCGACGGCGTAGTCGTTGAGGAAGAGCTTCGCCTCCGGATCGGCCTCGTGCGCCCAGCGGAAGGCGTCGGCGATGATCCCCGGGCCGAGCCGCTGGATGAAGATGTTGGCAGTCGCGCCCGTCGAACCGTCCCGTAGCCGCACGCCGCCGTCGTCCCACGTGTCGGCGAAGATCTCGTTGGCGACGTCCCACTGGTCGATGCGGCCCTCGTAGCGGCCGACCACCGTCTGGATGTGCTCCTTGAGGATGGTCCGGAGCTCCTCGTCGGTGTAGTCGCCCTCGGTGACCCAGTCGGCCAGCTGGCTGTGCCAGAGGAGCGTGTGGCCGCGGACCTCCTGCCCGTGCCGCTCGGCGAAGGCGACGATCGCATCCGCCGGCCCGAAGTTGTAGACCCCGGGCTCCGGGTGGATGAACTCCCACTTCATCTGGTTCTCGGGGGAGACCGAGCTGAACTCCGTGGCGAGGACCTTCCGGTACCGGGGGTCGCGGGTGAACGGATCGGGGTAGCCGGCGTCCACGTGGTGCCCCCCGCCGGCGACCGCGGTCCCGATGACCAGGTCGTCGGGGGCGACGGTGCGCAGGCCGTTCCGGATGGCTGGGCCGCCGGCCCGGTCCTCCTGGGCCTGGGCCGTCGGTGCCGCCTGGTCCTGGGGCGCCGCCGCGGCGGGCAGGACCGCGGCGGAGATCGCGACCGGGACCAGGGCCACCCCGACCGCGCAACGGGCTGCCGCCCGCGAACCGAACCTCACAGAGCGCATGGTGTGCCTTCCCTCGAGACGTCGGAACAGCTTCCGAAAGTTTCCGGAAACCGGAGCCCGGACGTTACGTAGGTCACATGTGGGCGTCAATACGGGAACCCGCGGGCATCGGACGCCGTCGCCGGAGGCGGCCCTCGCCCGTCGGGGGGAGCTCCGCGGCGCACCCGCCCGGGGCCGCGGGGCCGGCCGTAGGCTGGCCGCCCCGACCAGGAGGAGGTCCGTTGGCCGACGAGCAGACCGGCGCGGTGACCATCGCGGCGATCGCCGCAGCGGCCGGGGTGTCGGTCCCGACGGTCTCCCGCGTCCTGAACGGGCGGTCCGACGTGGCTCCGCAGACCCGCGAGCGCGTGGAGCAGCTGCTCCGCGACCACGGCTACCAGCGCCGAGGCGGCCGGGCCCGGGCGCGGCTGATCGACCTGGTCTTCAACGACCTCGACAGCCCGTGGGCGCTGGAGATCATCCGCGGGGTGGAGGACGTCGCCCACGCGGCAGGCGTGGGCACCGTGGTCACCGCGATCCACCGCCGGGCCAGCGCCACCCGGGGGTGGCTGGACAACCTCGGCGCCCGGGCCAGCGACGGCGCCATCCTGGTCACCAGCGAGCTGGACCCCGAGCTCGACGCGGAGCTGCGCAACCTGCAGGTCCCCGCGGTCGTCGTCGACCCGGCCGGCGTCCCGGAGCTCGACGTGCCGACCATCGGCGCGACCAACTGGGCGGGCGGCCTCAGCGCCACCGAGCACCTGACCGGGCTCGGCCACCGGCGCATCGCCTTCGTCGCCGGCACGCCCGATCTCTGGGCCAGCCGCGCCCGCCTGGCCGGGTACCGGGCGGGCCTGGAGACCGCCGGGCTGCCGTTCGACGCCGACCTGGTGGTGGAAGGCGACTTCGGCTACGCCTCGGGAGCCCGCGCGGCCGACCGCCTTCTCGCCCTGCCCGACCCGCCGACCGCCGTCTTCGCCGCGAACGACCAGATGGCACTGGGGGTCTACGAAGGAGTCCGGCGCCGGGGCCTGCGCGTGCCCGAGGACGTCAGCGTCGTCGGGTTCGACGACCTGCCGGAGGCCCGCTGGTCCTCCCCGCCGCTCACCACGGTGCACCAGCCGCTGACCGAGATGGGGGTGCTGGCAGCACGGACGGTGCTGCGCATGGTGGACGGCGAAACCATCGAGAGCCCGCGGCTGGAGCTGGCCACGCGGCTCGTCGTGCGTGACAGCACCACCCCGTCACGGCTGCGCCCCGCCGAGCCGGTCTCCTCCTAGGAACGGGAGGGCCGGGACGACCACGGCACCACCGCGCGCGCCGGTAGGTTCCCGCCGTGGACGCGAACACCTTCTGGACGCTGGTCGAGGACACCCGCGCGGAGGCGGCCGAGACCGCGAAGGACTCGGTGGTCGCCGAGCACGTCGCGACCCTCACGGCCGCCCTCGAGGAGCTCTCGGACGACGACGTCCTCGGCTTCTACCGCCAGCTGATGGCCGCCCGCGCCCGGGCCAACCGCTGGGACCTCTGGGCCGCCGCGTACCTCGCGCTCGGCGGCGCGAGCGACGACGCCTTCCTCGACTTCCGGAACTGGCTGATCAGCCAGGGACAGGCCGCCTACGAGCGCGTGCTCGCCGATCCGGACGCCCTGGCCGACCTCGAGTGGGACGAGGACGAGGACGACTTCGGGTGCGCCGAGGAGTGGGCCTACGCACCCCTGGAGGTGCTGGAGGACCGTGGCTTCGCCGAGGAGGACCTCGACCCGGGGCCCGACGAGGTGGACGACCAGTTCGGTGAGCCGTCCGGTGAGCCGTTCCCGCAGGACGACGACGAGTGGTTCGCCGCCCGCTTCCCGCGGCTCTGGGCCGCCTACGGCCAGGGCTAGCTAGCCCTCCAGGTACCTGCTCCAGTGCGCGCGCTCGGCCTCGGTCATCGGCCGGCTCGTGTTCGCCGCGAAGTCGAAGACCACCAGGACGACGTCGGCCCGGATGGCCACCTCGCCGTCCTGCGCCAGCTCCTGCCGCATCGTGAAGGACTTCGTGCCCAGCCGGGTCACCCAGCTGCGCACGCAGAGCTCCTCGCCGACCCGGTAGTAGAGCTGGCGCAGGTAGTCGACCTCGAGCCGGGCGAGGATCAGGCCGCCTCCGGCGTGATCCTCGCCCAGCGCGAGCCGCGCGTCCTCGAGCAGGCTCAGCGCCCGCGCGTGGTTGACGTGACCCAGCATGTCGGGGTCCGACCAGCGCAGCCGGACCGGGTGCTCGTGCCGCACGTCAGGGCAGGTCCGCGGTCTCGGCGGACTGCCGGTGGGCACCCTGGGCGTCGTCGGGATCGGCGTTGACCGTCCGCTCCTCCGACTCGGCCAGGATGACCTCGGCGGCGACCTCCTCCATGCCGCTGCCCTGCAGCGCCGCCTCCTCCGGGAGCAGCTGGGACCGCGTCTCCACGTTGTCCTCGGTGACGTTGTCCAGCGCCTCGGCGCTGGGCTGCTTCTGCGTGGTCACGTCAGAACCGCTGCTGCTCGGTGCCCAGGCCGAGGGCCTCGGCCACCTCCTGGACGTTCTCGAACTGCCGGCCGGCCGGCAGGCGCTGCAGGTCCGAGAGCACCCGGTCGGCCGCGGGCCCCTCCTGCGCCTTGGCGATCAGCTGGTCGCGGTCGGCCGGCCACACCTCCTTGCCGAGGGCCTCGGCGAGTGCGGCGCGGCGCTCGATGCCGCGCTGATCGGTACCGGGCGCGGTGCCGGGCTGGTGCGGGTCGCTCACGGGTGGTTCTCCTTCGGGGTTCGTTGCGGATGTCAGGCCGACGGCGTCGAGTCGTCGGTGTAGCGGAGGATCGCGGCGACCGGCTCGCCGTCGGGCAGCGCCGCACGGGGCACGACGAGCACCCCGGCCGCGCTGGCGGCGGCGGCGGCGACCAGCGCCCGGCCGGCCGGCACGACGGTGCCGTGCACGCCCAGGGAGTCCATGTCCTGCTGCTTCACGCCGAGCTCGAGCGGGCCGTTGCCGACCAGCAGGGTGGCGTCGTCCTGCTCGTCGGCGAGCAGGAGCGTCTCGACCTGCCCCTTGCGCAGCGCCTCGACCACGGCGGCGGTCCCGGTGAGCGCGAGCCCGTGCGCACCGGCGGCCTGCACCTTCTCGAGGGCGTCTGCGATGTCGCGTGCCTCGTGCTCGGCGATCAGCTCGGCGGTGCGGGCGTCGATCGCTGCCCGCTCGGCACCGGCGGCGCGACCCCCCTCCTCCATGGTGACCACCAGGTCCGACCACGCGGCGTGCGCCTTGTCGCTCAGGATCTGCCGGGCCCGCACGTCACCGGCGACGAGGATGAACCGCAGCGGCAGCCGCCGGGCCAGGGAGTCCAGCTCGTCGGCGACCAGTCCGAGGTTCTCCTCCCACTGGTTCTCGGCGGTGTGCATGTACGTGTTGTGCGCCCAGCCGCCGACCTTGACCTTGCGCATGTGGAAGGTGTCGCCCTCCACCTGCTTCTCCTGGTCGGGCCGGCCGGGGAGCCCGGCCGTGGTGATGTCGGCGCCCGTGCGGTCGGCGACCACGACGACGTGCGGCAGGCGGCCCGCGAGCTGGGGCAGGATCTGCACCAGGTCGGGCTGGTCGGCCCACTCCGCGGTCTCCCGGGCCGGCGCGTCGGCGAGTGCCTCGTCGAGCACGACGGAGCCGTCGGAGGCGACGACGACGGCGCGACCCTTCAGCGTGCCGGCCTCGCCGCCCTCGTTGCCCTCGAGCAGCCGGCCGCGGATGGCCTCGACGACCGTCTCCGGCGCACCCTGCTCCGCGAGCTGCTCGGTGAGCGCACGCACGCGCAGCTCCAGCTCCGCGTCGGCGTTCTCGTTGGTGTGCGTGACGTCGGCGCAGACCGTGGCGTAGGGCCCGGGCGCGGCGAACACCGGCTCCAGGAAGGACACGTCCATGTCGGGGGGACAACTCCTCGGTAGATCGGGGGTGTTCGGATGGCGGGGCGGCGCGGAGCCGCGACTCCCGCCGTCGCCGCCTACCCACCGGCCGGAAGCTCACACCCGGTGTCGTTTCCGGGAGGCGGGGGTAGGCGGTGCGGCGACACGGACCCGCAGAGAGGACGAGGGATGACGGAGCACGACCAGCTGCCACTGCCCGACTACGACCACCTGCCGGTGGAGGGCCTGGCCTCGCGGATCCGGGCGCTGGACGCCCAGGGTCTGGAGACCGTGCTCGAGTACGAACGCGCCCACGCCGACCGCCCGCAGGTGGTGGCGATCATGGAGAACCGGCTCCAGGCGCTCCGCGAGGGCGCCCAGCCCTCGGGTGGCGACCCCGCCGCACCGGCGGCCGACGACCCGTCGCACGCCGCGGCCGGCTCCAAGGTCTCCGAGGCGACCACGGGGCCCGCGATGAACCCGCCCTCGCAGGGCGACCCGACGAACCCCGCCCAGCCCCGCTCCACCGGCTGACCTGACTCGGGCCGGCCCGTGCAGGGTCGGCCCGAGTGGGGGCCGGAGGCCTCCGCGCAGGGACGACGAAACGGCTCCACGTCGCCGGGGAACGGCCATGGGCCGCGGTGTCGTCCGGAGGACGACGATGTGCTCAGCCGCTGAACGCTGCGGCGATGTCCATGACCGCGGGGCCGAGCAGCACGATGAACAGCGTCGGCAGGATGCAGAGGATCAGCGGGAAGATCACCTTGACCGGGATCTGCATCGCCTTCTCCTCCGCGCGCTGGCGGCGCTTGAGCCGCATCTCCTGCGCCTGGGTGCGCAGCACGTCGGCGATCGAGACGCCGTACTGGTCGGCCTGCACCACGGCGCGGATGAAGCGGCGCAGGTCAGGGACGCCCGTCCGCTCGGCCAGCGCCAGGTAGGCGTCGCGACGCGGCTGGCCGACGGCGATGTCCTGCAGCGTGCGCACGAGCTCCTCCGCCAGCGGCCCCGTGCCGTTGCTCCCGGCCCGTGCCATCGCCGATTCGAAACCGAGCCCCGCCTCCACGGCGATCGTCATCTGGTCGAGCGTGTCGGCCAGCTCGAGGGCGATCGCCTCCTGCCGCTCCTGGCCGCGGCTGTACAGGAGCAGCTCGGGGAGGAAGTAGGCGACGACGGTCGCCACCACGGCGACCACGACGATCAGCGGGCCGGGCCGGGCGGTGGCCACGAGCAGCCCCAGCGCCCCCGCGACCAGGGCCAGCACCAGCTTCGCCGCCACCAGCCTCGGGACCGGCCAGGCCGCCGGGCGACCGGCCGTGCCGGCGAGACGGTTGAGCCGGGCGACCGTTCCGCGGGGGGTCAGGCCCCGGGCGACGCGGGTCAGCACCCCGGGCCCGGAACTGGCCGCGGCGGCCGCGCCGGTCGGGCCGAGGCCGCGCACCAGGTTGTCGCGCGCCTGGGCCGTCGCGGCGGAGGGGCGGGCGAGCAGCGCCCAGCCGAGCAGCGGGACGGCGACGCTGACCGCGAGGGCGGCCAGCAGGACGGGAACGGGCACGCTGCTCATCAGAACCTGATCGCCACGGTCTTCTTGAGCCACAGGCCCCCGACCAGCAGCATCACGGCCGCCGCGGCGAGCATGGCGTAGCCGACGAGGCTCTCGGTGAACTTCGCGATGTAGGCGGGGTTGGTGATCGAGATGAACCCGGTCACGCCGAACGGCAGCGCCATGAGCACGACGGCCGAGAGCTTGCCCTCGGCCGACAGCGCCTTGACCTGACGGCGGATGGCGTTGCGCTCGCGGATGGTGTTCCCGACGGCGTCCAGCACCTCGGCGAGGTTGCCGCCGACCTCGCGGTGGATGGCGATCGCCTGGGCGACCCAGGTGAAGTCGTCGCTGCCCATCCGGGCGGCGACCTCGTCGAGCGCGTCGCTGAGATCGCGGCCGACGCGCGTCTCGTTGACGATCCGCGCGAACTCCTCCGAGGTCGGCGCCTCGGCCTCGTGGGACACCGAGTCGACCGCCCTCAGCAGGCTGTGCCCGGCGCGCAGGCTGCTGGCCATCAGCTGCAGGGAGTCGTCGAGCTGGTCGGCGAACGCGGCCTGCCGCCGCCCGGCGCGGAAGCCGAGCAGCAGCTTGGCGCCGACGGGCACCAGCACCACGAACAGCACGGCGAGCAGCGGGCCGCCGAGCAGCCCGCCGACGAGCCCGGCGACGACGGTGGTCAGCCCGACGGCGAGGACGAAGTTCGGCAACGTCGTCGCCATGCCGGCCCGTTCCAGGGCGGCGGCGCCGGCGGCGAGCCGGCCACGCTTGAGCAGCACCTTCTCGACCGCGGCTCCCGCCGCCGCGCCGGCGCCGGCCAGCGCGGACGCGGGAGGTGCCACGGACGGGTCGAGCCGGGTGAGGGGCACCCGCGGGGGGCCGGCCGGGACGACGACCAGCGCGAGGATCAGCAGGGCGGCGGAGATCGCGGCGACGCCGAGCACCAGGAGGAGCTCGCTCACCGCTCCCACCTCGAGGGGCGGGCCGGCTCCGCGGCGCCGAACACCCGCGGTGAGAGGGTGATGCCCAGCTCGTCGAACCGGTCGGTGAACCGCGGCCGCACCCCCGTGGGCACCGGCTTGCCGAGGAACCTGCCCGAGGCGTCCACGCCGGCGGAGTAGTCGAACAGGAACGCGTCCTGCAGCGTGACCGTCTCGCCCTCCATGCCCTGCACCTCGGTCACGTGGGTGACCCGCCGGGTGCCGTCGCGCAGCCGGGTGAGCTGGACGACGACGTCGACCGCGGAGGCGATCTGCTCGCGGATGGCCCGCAGCGGCAGGTCCATGCCGGCCATGAGCACCAGCGTCTCCAGCCGCGCGATGGCGTCACGCGGGGAGTTCGCGTGCACCGTCGACAGCGAGCCGTCGTGCCCGGTGTTCATCGCCTGCAGCATGTCCAGCGACTCCCCGCCGCGGCACTCCCCCACCACGATCCGGTCGGGCCGCATGCGGAGCGAGTTGCGGACCAGGTCGCGGATGGTGATCGCGCCCTTGCCCTCGATGTTCGGCGGGCGCGACTCCAGCCGGACGACGTGCTCCTGCTGCAGCTGCAGCTCGACGGCGTCCTCGATGGTGACGATCCGCTCGCCCTCCGGGATGAATGAGGAGAGCACGTTGAGCAGCGTCGTCTTCCCGGTGCCGGTACCGCCGGAGACGATGATGTTGAGCCGGGCGTCGACGCAGGCGTGCAGCAGCTCGGCCATCTCCGGCGAGAGCGTGCCGAAGCCGATCAGGTCGTCGACCCGGAACGGGTCCTTCGCGAACTTCCGGATGGTCAGGGTGGAGCCGCTGAAGGCCAGCGGCGGGATCACCGCGTTCACGCGCGAGCCGTCGGCCAGCCGGGCGTCGACCAGCGGGGAGGACTCGTCTATGCGCCGTCCGACGCGGGAGACGATCCGGTCGATCACCCGGCGCAGGTGCTCCTCGGAGGTGAACCGGGTCGCGGTGCGCTGGAGCCTGCCGCCGCGCTCGACGTAGATGGAGTCCGGCCCGTTCACCATGATCTCGCTGACCGCGTCATCGTCGAGCAGCCGCTGCAGCGGGCCGTAGCCGAGCACGTCGTCGGCGAGCTCGGCGGTCAGCCGCTGCCGCTCCTCGGCGCTGAGCGGGACGTTCTCCTCCTCGACGACCTCGTCGAGCTCCTTGAGCACGACGGCGCGCAGCGCGTCCTCGGCCATCGACGGGTCGTTCATCCGGCTGCCCATGCGCTCGAACAGGGCCTTGCCCACGCGGTCCTTCAGCCGCGCCAGCGCGTCGGTCGGCGGCGCAGGGGCGGGCGATCCGGTCGGACGGGGGACGGCGGCCGGGCGCACGACCGGGGCGGGCACCGCGGTCGCCGGCCGGTCGGTGCCGGCGTCGGCTGCGGGCCGGGCCGCGGGCGCGGGCGCGGCGGGCCCCGTTCCCTGGCGCGCGGCCTCCAGCCGCTGGGCGAGGTTCACGCCTCCGCCCGGTGCTTGGCCCGGTAGCGGCTGGCCTTCATGAGCGGGGTGGCGGAGAAGCGCGACACCAGCCGGCGCAGCTCGCGCACCATCGGGTCGCGGCGGCCGCCGCTGGTCAGGATGGGCACGCCCTGGTTGGTGGTGGCCGGCACCGCCTTCGACCGGGGCAGGACGACGTCGACCCCCGTGCCGATCGTCGTCTCGACGTCCCGGACGGTCAGGCCGCCCTTGGGGTCGGCGAAGTTCATGACGACGTGCCGGCCGGCGGGGATCATGCACAGCTCGCGGAGCACGTCCATCTCCTTGCGCAGCCCGCGCACCCCCGGCACGTCCATGCTGGTGAGCATCACGACGTCGGAGGCGCGGTCCAGCGCCGCCAGCGTCTGCTCCGACAGCCCCGGGGCGGTGTCGACGACGACGTACCGGAACTCCCGGGCCAGCGAGGCCAGCAACCGGCTGACGTCGTCACCGGTGATCGTGTCGCCGGCCGCCGGCGACTCGGACCCGCACACCGCGTACAGCCCGCTGGGGTGCTGGGTGAGGAACGTCTTGAGGACCATGGTGTCCTCGCTGGCCGGCCCGTGGACGGCGTCGGGCAGCGTGTACTCGGGCACCAGGCTCAGAGCGGAGGCGACGTCGCCGAACTGCACGTCGAGGTCGACGAGCACCGTGGACTGGGGCGCGGCCGCGGTCAGCCCGATCGCCAGGTTCGTGGAGACCGTCGTCTTGCCCACGCCGCCCTTGGGCGAGGCGATGGTGATGACCCGGCCGGCGTAGCGGTCGGTCTCGGCCACCGGCCGCAGCACCCGGCGACGGCCGGCCGCCGCATGCCCGGCGCGCTCGACCGCGGCGGCGATCTCGGCCACGTCGGCGTCCGGCGGGAGCAGGTCGCGGATGCCGGCGCGCATCGCCGACCGCCACATGTCCGGGGACGGGTCGGCCACCAGGACCACGGTGATGCCCGGTGACTGCACGTCGAGCCGGCCGGCCAGGGTCAGCACCTCGGGCGCCGGCGTGTGCGGGCCGACGAGCAGCACGTCGGGCAGCTCGTCGTCGACCAGCTGCTCGAACAGCCGCGCCGGGTCGCTGGGCAGCCGGCCCGGCGGCAGCACCTGCAGGTCGCCGCCGGTGGCCTCCTTCACGCGCAGGACCAGGTCCTCGCCTGCTCCGGCCAGGACGACGCGGCTCATGAGTAGGCCTTTCCGTAGATGGTGTCGGGGGTGAGCACCTGGGTGCGGGAGACGTCGGGGTCGGGCGGTTCGAGGGACAGCCAGACGCTGGCGTGCTCGGCGGCGAAGACGACGGCCTCGGCCTGCGCGGCCGTCACGGCGAAGGTGACCATGAGGCTGCCGGAGGGGGCCGGTGCGGAGACGGCCGGCGTCGCCCCGTCGGCGGGCGCCGCGGGCGGGGCGGGTGCCCCCTGCACCTGGGTGACCAGGACCTCGTGCAGGACGGCGTGGGTCGTCGCCGGGTCGCCCATGGAGACGAAGACGCCGACGGTGTCGCCGGCGGCCAGCCGGCCGCCGACGGCCCGCTGGGGCTCCAGGACGATGCTCACCTCCTGCATCCCCTCCGGCACCGGCACCGTGCCGGGCGCCTGCCGCTCCTCGGGCCGTACGAACCGGCTGTCGAGCAGCTGCTCGCCGGGCGCGAGGTCGACGGTGGCGACGCGGTCGGCCAGCGTGGCCAGGTCGGTGACCCGGCCCGGCAGCGCCGCCTTCGCCGGCAGCAGCTCGATGCCCACCAGCTCGCCCAGGGCCGCGCCGGGGGTGCCGGCGGGGATGAGGGCCTCGGCCACCAGGACCTGGACGGTCTGCACGCCGGCGAGGGCGCGGGTCTCCGCGCCGCGCACGTAGCCCACGAGGACGACCGTGCCGGCGACGACGAGCGCGAGGGCCACCGCGGTGGCCAGGAGTCGACGTCTCACGTGGGCGCCCCTAACGGATGAGTCGGAGGATCGAGGCCCCGAGCTGCGGGGCGTCCGGGCTGTAGGTCCAGGCGTCGGAGAGCTCGACGAAGCGGGTGTAGTAGCCGGTGACGCACCGGTCACTGGAGTTGGTGCCGGGCCCGCAGACCTTCTTGCCGCTGCTGATCGAGCCGTTGACCGCGTAGCCGGTGAGGGTGAAGGCGGCGTAGCCGTAGACGCGGTACCAGCCGTTGCTGCCGCCGTCGCCGAACTCGTCGAAGAGCGGCAGCAGGACCGTGCGGCCCAGCCAGCCCTGGAGGTCGGCCTCCGAGCAGCCGGACGGCAGCGACACACCCGTGTCGGAGGAGAGCCGCTGGCCGATCGCGGAGGTGGCGTGGCACCTGCCCGCGTCGGGCACGACCCAGCCGAAACCACCCGGCACGAAGTTGCCCGACGGCCCGGTGCACCCGCCGACGTCGTCGGACTTGCTGAACATGATCGTCTGCAGCGTCTCGGTCGACGGCAGCCCGCCCCCGGTCTGCGCCCGGAACGAGCACCAGGAGAAGGTCAGCGGCAGGACCGCGGTGCCCTGGCTCGGCGCGCCCCAGCCGACCGTCGCGGTCGCCGAGACGTGGCTGGAGTCGTGCCCGATGACGGGCGCGAACCAGTGCTCCTTGGGGGCACCACCGGTGACGGTGACGCTGACCGGGTCGCTGCTGAGCACGGGCTGGCCGGCCGTGCCCGTGGGGTCGTTGAGGGTGATGAGCTCCTGGGCGGTCGCCAGCATGTCGCCGCAGTTGCCGCGGGAGCAGTCCTGGGCCACCGCGATGGCGGCGGCGTCGGCCGCGACCTGGAGCCGGGCGCGCTCGGCGTACAGCGCGCCGATGTCCACGGCGATGGCCGCGAACCCCAGCATGGGGACCATCAGCAGCGAGAGGACGACGGCGCTCGCGCCGTGCTCGCCGTCCAGCCGGCGCCGGGCCAGCGAGATCAGCCGTTGCATCGCATGACCCCCGTTCCGGTGAGCTCGATCCCCGTGCCGAAGAAGTCCGTGAGGTACGGCTTCGGGTAGGTGATGGTGAGGCGGACGGCGGTGTCGCCGGCGCCGGTGGTGGGACAGGTCTCGGCGGTGCCGCCGACGATGGTGATGTGGATCTGGTCGTCGGTGATCGCCGGGTGCAGCGAGGCGGCGGCGGTCCGGACGACGTTGCGCGCGTCCACCGGGTCGTTGCGCAGCGCCATGGCCCGCACCCCCTCGCGGGCGGCGGCCGAGAGCGTGCCCTGCACCTGGAAGGCGTGGCCGAACTCGACGATGCCGATGACCAGCACGATCAGCAGCGGCACGATGAAGGCGAACTCCACCGCGCTGGCCCCGCGCTCACCGCGCAGCCGTCCCTTCATCCGTGCATCACCGCCGCTCTCGTGCGACGGCGCAGCGGCCCCCGGGACGAGGGCCGCTGCGCCGGTTCCGCTACGTCGTCGCGCAGCAGCGAGTGGTCAGGAAGTCGTGGTGGCGGTGTCGCCGGCGCCCTTGAGCCCGTCACCGACCTCCGTGAACAGGCCCTTGAGCTCCTCGCCCAGCGTGACCACGACGCCGATGATCACGACGGCGATGAGGCCGACCATCAGGCCGTACTCGACGGCGGTGGCGCCCTTCTCCTCGTTCTTGAGGCGGTCCTGGGCGACGGCGACGAGGCTGGCCAGGGTGGCGTAGGCGTTGATCAGCATGCGGTGCTCCTCCGGTTGCGGGCCGTCGGGTCCGGATCGGGCTGATCCGGCCTCGCGGCGTTGGAGGGAGTTGTCGTGCGGAACACACCGGGGCTTGAGGGCGGGTCACCCGATCCGGGGACGGCACTCCGCCCATCGAGGGACGACTCCGGTCCGCTGGTGACCCAGCGTCACCGCCGGCGCCGCCGTCAGCCGGGGAGCGTTCCGCTCCAGCCCACCGCGATCGCCGCACCGAGCAGCATGGCCGGCCCGAACGGCAGCTCCCCCTTGAGCCCGATCCGCCGCACGGCGAGCAGGAGCAGCGCCAGCGCGGCCTGGACCACGAAGCCGGCCAGCGCCCCCAGCAGCACCGCCTGCCAGCCGAGCCAGCCCAGCGGCAGGCCGAGCAGGCCGGCCAGCTTGACGTCGCCCATGCCGAGGCCGGCGGGCGAGATCAGCGCGAGGACCAGGTAGCCGCAGAACAGCGCGGCGGCCGCCAGCCCCGCCCGCAGCAGCGCGTCCGAGGAGCCCTCCACCGCTGCCGCTCCGGTGAGCAGCACCGCGGTCGCCACGACGGCCGGACCGGTGACCCGGTCGGGCAGCAGCCGGTGCCGGAGGTCGATCACCGCGAGGAGCACGCCCGCCCCGGCGACGACCAGGAAGGCCGGCAGCTCCGCGACCGCCCCCAGCCGCAGCGCCAGGAGCGCGAACAACCCCGCGGTCAGCAGTTCGAGCACCGGGGGCCGCACCGCGAACCGCCGGGTGGCCCCGTCGGCCGTGCCCCACGGGAAGGTGCCCGCGGCCCGGTTCGCGGCCGCCCCCACGAGCAGGCCACCGATCGCGCCGACAGCGACGACCGCCGCCGTCACGGGGCGACCAACCGGGCCGGGGTCTGCACGCGCCCACCCTGGCACAGGCCAGCCCCGGGGCCCCGGCCGACGCCGCGACGAGCGGGCACGCGGCGGCTGGGTCACACTCCCGAAGGTGACCGCCGACGAGCGCACCACCACGTCCCGAACCGCCGCGACCGGGTCGTACCAGGGGCACGGCATCCACGCCGCCCCGGGAGTGCACGAGTACGCCGTCGAGCTGGCGCGGCGGGCCCTGCCCACCGGCGGCCGGATCCTGGAGGTCGGTGCCGGCTGCGGCGCGCTGGCCTGCCGGCTCCGGGACGCCGGGTTCGACGTCGTCCCCACCGACCTGGACCCGCCGCACGACTGGATCCACCGCCTCGACCTCGACGACCCCCAGTGGACCGAGGAGACCCGCGGCCCCTTCGACCTGGTGATGTGCGTCGAGACGCTCGAGCACGTGGAGAACCCGCGGCAGGTGCTCCGCTCGATCCGGGCCCTGCTCCGGCCGGGTGACCGGCTCGTGGTGAGCACCCCGAACATCACCCACCCGCACTCACGGCTGAAGATGTTCCTGCGCGGTGCCCCGTTCATCTTCGGGCCCGGGCACTACTACCAGCCGGGCCACATCTCGATCCTCCCCGACTGGATGCTCGTCGAGCACGTCCGGCTGGCGGGGTTCGAGGACATCACGGTCACGACCGGTGGCTCCACCTGGTACGAGGGACCACGCAAGCTGGCCCACCGGATCGAGACCGCCCTGCTCTGGCTGATCGGGATACGCCACCGGGCGGACTCCGGCGAGGGCATCTGCACGTTCGTCACCGCCGTCGCCGCCTGACCACCCGGGCCGGGGGCGCGGTGGGCGCCCCCGGCCGGGGAGCTCAGGGCTTCGTCAGCTGGAACAGCGAGATGGTCCCGTCGTCCTCGTTGCTGGTCAGGAACAGGTGGCCGCGCTTGACGGCAAGCAGCCCCTCCGGGGCCTCCCCGGTGGGCAGCACCTGCAGCAGCTCGGGCGCGCCCTCGTCGGCGAGGTCGTAGACCAGGACGGCGTCCCCGCGCTCGGACCCGATGAAGGCGTAGGTGGTGCCGTAGAGCGTGGCGACCTCCGCGCCCTCGAACTCCGCGCCCTTGTCGTCGCTGCGCCCGTCGGGGTAGCGGCCCGCCGCGGCGAGGGCCTGCTCCGCCGCTCCCCCGGAGGTCGAGACCACCTCCCCGTCCGGGGAGAAGACGGTCCAGCCACGACCGCCGCTGGGCTCCTCGGCCAGGTCGCCCTCGTCCGCGGTGACCAGGTTGCCCCCCGGCGTCCACTGGACGGCGTCGGGCTCCCGGGGAGCGGTCAGCGCGTCGTCGAACGCGATCACGCCGTCGTCGGACGTGTCGGCGTCGGTGCGCGTCACGGTCCCGGCCGAGAAGGACCCGACGACCGTGCGGGAACGCAGGTCGACCAGGGCGATGGCGTTGTTCTCCTGCAGCGTCACCGCCGCGATGCCCCGGCGGTCGATGTCGACGTACTCCGGCTCGGGGTCGTCCGGGTACAGGGTGCCCTCCAGCCCGGTCAGCTCGACCCGGTCGACCGTCCACCGCTCCGGCGTCGTGTGCAGCTCCACGACGGCCAGGAAACCGGCAGGCGCCTGCGGCAGACCGCCCTCGACGCCGTCGACCTCCAGGTCCTCGTCGCGCTGGTTCTCGATCGCGACCGCCGCCACCGCACCGTCGGGGCTGATCGCGATGGAGTCGGGCTGGCCGCCCAGGTCGATGGTCCGGACGACGGCGCGGGTGCGCAGGTCGATGACGGCCAGCTCCCCCGACGGGGCGGTGAACGAGGTGCTGGTGTCGACCACGGCGAGGGCGTGGCGCCCGTCGCGGGTGACGGTCACCGACGTGGGCTCCCCACCCAGCTGCACGCTGCCGATCGCCGTCGGCTCGGCGGGTCTGGTCAGGTCGACCAGCCCGACCTCGCCGGTGGCCGAGTCGGTGTAGAGCAGCGTCCGGCCGTCGGGGGTCACCGCGAGGATCTCGGCGACCTCCCCGGTCACCTCGAACGTGGCCAGCTCGGTGAAGACCGGCGCGGACGCCGGCTTCGCACCGGCGGGGGCGACGGTCGCGGCGAGCATCAGGGCGGCGGCAGGGAACGTGCAGGTGAGACGCCGGGCGCGGGGTGACACGGGAGCTCCAGGGGTAGCGGGACAGTGCCCCGACCCTGACCAGCGAAGACGACGCCCGGGCAGCCGGTGGACCAACCCCGGGTGTCCGCCACCCGACCAGCAGTGGACACCGACTGCCCGCACGGGCGCGTTCCCGGACGTCGCAAGCGCCGGACCCGCCACGCGGTGACGACTCGTGCCGCCTGCCGCTCCCACCGTCGGCCGGAAGCGCCTCGTGCGCTGGTTGCCAGCACCGTCGGCCTTCTAGGTTGTGCTGCGTGACGGGTCGAGGCGCACGCGACGTCCGCAGCGAGCCGTGGTTCCTGGCGGTGGCGTCTCTGCTCCTCGTAGGCGCGGCCGCGTTCCTGATCCGGGACGTCCTCGCCGGCGACACGTCGGCCTTCGACATCGCGGTGAGGGCCGCGACGGTGGCCGGCTGGCTCGTGCTCCTCGTCACCGGAGTGGTCGGCCGCCGTCACGAGCGCGGGGACCGAGCCGACGCAGGCGGTGACCTCGAGGGACGGTGAGCCCTACCGGAGATCCTGTGGCGCTGCCGCCGTCTCCACCGGCAGCCGAGGCGGGCCGCTGTCCGCAGGCGTTCCCGCCGAAACGTCGTCTCGGCGGCATCACCGGCCCCGAGTGGCCGCACGCGGGCGCTCCGGAGGAAAGGACGACGGACGAGTCGGCCTGTACGCCGGGTTCTGTCCACGGGCGCCTTGCGGCCTCCCGATGGGCGGTCATCCATCTAGGCCTGCCGTTGCCGGCAGGCTCCAGCGGTCTACCCGCAGGCTCGGGCGGGCCGCCCTCGAACGCCTGCGCGGAACGGCGGCGAACCGCCGCTCCTTCTTGACCTAGCTCCGGGTGGGGTTTACCGAGCCACACCGGTCACCCGGCGTGCTGGTGGTCTCTTACACCACCGTTTCACCCTTACCAGCGCGAGCGCTGGCGGTCTGTTTTCTGTGGCACTGTCCCGCGGGTCACCCCGGGTCGCCGTTAACGACCACCCTGCCCTGTGGAGCCCGGACGTTCCTCGGCGACGGGGTCTCCCCCGCCGACGCGACCGCCCAGCCGACTCGTCCGTCGTACCGGCCAGTCTAGGCCGCCGGCACATGGACCAGGGACCACCCGGGTAGGAAGCGGCCCGCACACCGATCACCGGACGGAGGAGGCACCGCCATGGGACTCATCTCGGGACTCGTCAAGGCCAACCTGCTCAAGCGACTGATCAGCCGCTTCAGCGGCCGCCGCCGCTGACGGCACCGCGCCGACGGTGCGTCCCAGCCGGGGCGCGCCGCCGCGCCGGCCCGCGGTCGGGGGCTATCCCCAGTAGAGCGTGAAGCCCACCTGCCGGCCGCCGTCCTCGGTCAGGGTCGACATGTCGATCTGTCGCCGTGCCTGCTCGTCGACCGGCTCGTCGGACAGCGCCGCGAGGTACCGCCGGTGCTCGGCCAGCGACGCGACCGCGGGCTCCACTCCCCCGCTGACGTCCATCGCGTGCGGCGGCTCACCGCCCATGGCCTGCACCGCGATGTACTGGACGCCCGACCACGGGTCCTCCGCGAGCTCCGGGAAGATCCACTCGTTGGCGGCGTCGGCGACCGCGTCGAGCACGCTGCGGGTGAGCGCCCGGTGGTCGGGCGAGTTCAGGGCGGCGGGGCTGACCCCGGGCAGGGTCCAGGTGTCCCCGCCCCAGGTGGTGACCACCAGGTCAGGCCGGTGCCGCCGGATGCCGCCCGCCAGCTCGCGCCGCAGGTCGGGCCCGGCCACCAGGACGCCGTCCCGGAGGTCGAGGAACTCCACCTCGCTCACCCCGACGACGGCGGCAGACGCACGCTCCTCCGCCTCACGCAGCGGCCCGGCCTCCGCCGGCGGCATCCCGGCGATCCCCGCCTCGCCGCGGGTGGCGAGCAGGTAGCGCACCTCCTTGCCCGCGGCCGTCCACACGGCGACCGCGGCGGCGAGGCCGTACTCGATGTCGTCGGGGTGGGCGGCGACGACGAGGGCGCGCTGCCAGTCGTCGGGCATCGGTGCGGGCACGGGTCGAGTCTGCCGTGCCGGCGTCGGCCCCGGGCGGTCAGCGGCCGCGGGCCACCCGGAGCGCCGCCGAGACCATCGGCACCTGGAGCGGCAGCCGCACCGCGGCGGCGGCCAGCACCGCCGGCTTCCCGCGGCCGAGCCGGACGTGGTGCAGGTGCGCGGGCACGAACGCCAGCAGGAGGGCGGCGGCCGACCAGCCGCCGGCCCGCCGGGTGCGCGGCGCCGCGAGCAGGGCGGCGGTACCGATCTCGGCCACCCCGCTGGCGAGCACCCACGACCGGGCGTCGCCCAGCTCCGGCGGCACCAGCCACTCGTAGGTACGCGGGCGCACCAGGTGCAGCACCCCCGACCCACCCAGCAGGGCTCCCAGCCACGTCGCGCTCGCCGGCCTCCGCACGCGCCCACCGTAGGCTGCACCGCCGTGTCCGCCGTGTCCGCCGTCGACCTGCTCGTCGTCGCGGGCGTCGCGTTCCTCGCCGGCGGGGTCAACTCGATCGCCGGCGGCGGCTCGCTGATCCTCTTCCCCACCCTCGTCGCGCTGGGGCTGGGCACTGTCGCGGCGAACGTCACCAACTCGCTGGCGCAGTGGCCCGGCTACCTCGGCGGGGTCGCCGGCTTCCGCGCCGAGTACGCCGGCCAGCGCCGGCGCCTGCTCCGGTTCGGCGCGGTGGCCGCCCTGGGCGGGCTCGGCGGCAGCGTCCTGCTGCTCACCACGCCGTCCGACGCCTTCGACGCCGTGGTCCCTGTGCTCGTGCTGCTGGCCAGCCTGCTGCTCGCCCTCCAGCCGCTGGTGACCCGACGGCTGGCCGGTCAGCTCGCCGCCGGGCCCGGCCGCGACCCGGCCTGGCTGTACCTGGCCCTGTTCCTGGCCACCGTCTACGGCGGCTACTTCGGCGGTGCGCTCGGGGTGATCCTGGTGGGCGTCCTCGGCATCGGGCTGCACCGGCTCAAGCTCGCCAACGCGCTGAAGTCGGCGCTGTCCGCGGTCACCGCCACGGTGACGCTGGTGGTGTTCGGCGTCTTCGGGCCGGTCGAGTGGACCGTCGTCGCCGTTGCCGCCCCGGCCGGCCTCGTCGGCGGCTTCCTCGGAGCGCGGCTGGCGAGCCGCATCCCCACCACGCCGCTGCGCGTGACGATCGTGACCTTCGGCGTCGCGGTGTCGGTGTACCTGTTCGTGGGGGTCTGAACGCCGTACCGCGGTCAGCGCAGGTGCGCGGTGTCGTTCACCAGCCGCACCGAGGTGCGCCCGTCGGAGCTCCAGGCGACGGTGCACAACGAGGCGGCCTCCAGGAAGACCCGGTGGACGACGTCGTCGCCGACCCCGAGCCCGGCCGCGAGCAGCAGCTTGATCGGCGTGACGTGGCTGACCACCAGCACCGTCCTCCCGGCGTGCCGGGTAAGGATGCGCCGGCGCGCACCGGCCAGCCGGGCGCTGACCTCGGCGATCGACTCCCCGCCGGGCGCCGCCACCGTCACGTCGGCCATGAACCGGCGCACCGCGAGCGGGTGCCGGGCGCGGGCCTCGTCGAAGGTCAGCCCTTCCAGGTCGCCGAAGTCCAGCTCCCGCAGGTCGTCGTCGAACTCCACCGGCAGCCCGAGCCGCGCGGCGACGATCTCGGCGGTCTCCCGCGTCCGGCGCAGCGGTGACGCGACGACCACCTCGATCCCCAGCTGGGCGGCCCGCTCCCCCGCCGCCTCGGCCTCGGCCCGCCCGGTACGCGACAGAGGCAGCTCGTTGCGGCCGCTGAACCGGCGCTCGGGGGTGTGCTCGGTCTGCCCGTGGCGCAGCAGGTGGGTGACCGTGGTGACCACCGGGGCGGGCTCCGCCGTGGGCTGGACGTCGTCCTCGGCCACGCTGGGCTCGGCGGCGGCGTCGCGGTGCACGGGCTTGCCGTCCATCGCGCTGTTGGCGAGGGCGTCGGCGGCACCGTTCTGCGCGCGGGGCACCCAGGTGTAGCGGACCCCGCCCAGCTTCCGAGCGATCGCGCGGGCCTGCAGCGCCAGCTGCTGCATGTCGGGGTGCTTGATCTTCCAGCGGCCCGACATCTGCTCGACGACCAGCTTGGAGTCCATCCGCACCTCGACCTCGGCGGAGGCGTCGAGGTCCAGCGCCGCCTGCAGCCCGGCGACCAGGCCGCCGTACTCGGCCACGTTGTTGGTGGCCCGCCCCACGGACGCAGCGCGTTCGGCGAGCACCCGGCCGGTGTCCGCGTCCCGCACCAGCGCGCCGTAGCCGGCCGGCCCGGGGTTGCCGCGGGAGCCGCCGTCGGCCTCGACGACGAACCGGCGGGTCACAGCCCGGACTCGGCCGTGCGCACCAGGATCCGCCCGCAGTTCTCGCAGCGGACCACCTCGTGGGGGTCGGCCTTCTGGACCGCCGCCAGCTCGCGGCCGTTCAGCTCGAGCCGGCAGCCCTGGCACTGCCGCGCCCGGAGCATCGCCGCCCCGGTGCTGCCGGTCTGGGCGCGGACCCGGTCGTAGAGGGTCAGCAGCGGGGCGGAGAGGCCCCCGGCGACCGCGGCGCGCGCGCTCTCGTGCCGGGTGGTGGAGTCGGCGACGTCGGCGAGCGCGTCGTCGCGCAGCTGCTCGGCGCGTTCCCGATCGGCCCGAGCCTGCTCGAGCGCCTCCTGCGCCGCCCGCAGGGTGGACTCGGCGGTCTCCAGGCGCTCCATCAGCTCGAGCTCCTGGTCCTCCAGGGTCGCCTGGCGCCGGGCGAGCGACTCGAGCTCCAGCTGCAGGCTGGTGGTCTCCCGCGCGGTGATGCCACCGGCGTCCAGGCGCTGCTGGTCACGGGTCGCGCGCTGCCGGACCGTCTCGACGTCGGCCTCCAGGCGGGACACCTCCCGCTGCAGGTCGCGGACCTCGGTCTCGGCCCGGACGACGTCGTCCCCGAGCGACCGCTCGGTCTCCGCGGCGGCCTCGACGGCCGCGGCCTCGGGCAGCGTCCGCTTCCGGTGCGCGAGCTGGGTCAGGGCGACGTCCTCCGCCGCGAGCTCCAGGAGCTTCTGCTGCTCGAAATGGTCGACCTTCACGCGCTCAACCTACCCGCGCCCCGGTCGGGTCCCGCGCCGGTGACCCGACGGCGGCCGGGTCACCGCAGCGCCAGCTCCGCCTCCACCGCGGCGACGGCGGCCGCGGGCGCGGGCAGGCCACCGGAGGCGAGCACCGCGCCGTCGACGACGAGCGACTCGACCGCCATCCCCGCACGCACCGAGCGGCGCAGCGCGGCGCCCCGCAGGCCGCGGCGGCGCCCGGCCCTCACCAGCTCCGGCAGCAGCCAGAGCCAGTTCGACGGCGAGACGACCTCGATCGCGACGTCGGCCGGCAGCCGCGCCCGCAGCGCCCGGTACACCTCCCCCACCGGGTCCGCCCGGGGGGCGTGGGCGTGCGAGCCGCCGTCGTCGAAGGGGCGCACGTCCCCGCTGCAGCAGCCGCCGCCCCCGCCCGCGGCCCGGGAGCCGCGGACGAGGACGACCCGCGAGGTCACCTGCGCGAGGTCCCGGCCGGCCCCTCCGTGGGCCCGGCCGTCGATTCGCCGACCTCGGGGTTGGCCTTCGCCACGGCGTCCGGCTCCCCCGTCCCGAATCCGTCGACCGGGGTCGACGGCCGCTCGCGGTAGGCGGTGCGCAGGGCCAGCGCCGCCTCCACGATCAGCCAGACCGCCAGGACGAAGATCAGCGCGTCCAGCGGCGCCAGCACCCAGTCCTCGGCCTCGATGAAGTTGCGCAGGTTGACGATCAGCGCCCACGACGTCATGACCAGCAGGAACACCAGCGGGATGAGCGCGGCGAGGGGGTTGCGGCCCCGGCGGGTGATCCACACGGCGATGACCGACAGCGCCAGGCCCGCGGTGAGCTGGTTGGTGGTCCCGAACAGCTGCCACAGGACCCCGAAGGTGTACCCGGCTTCCCCTTCCCCGGGGATCAGCGCCATGCCGAGCGGGATCAGGACGGCGATGGTGGTCGCGACCGTGAGGTTGCGGGAGAGCGCCCGGATGCCGAGGAGCTCGCCGATCTCCTGGACGACGTAGCGCTGCAGGCGCACGCCGGTGTCCATGGTCGTGGCGGCGAAGCTGATCACGACCACGGCGGCGAAGATGGTCGCGAGGTCGAGCGGGATCGCGATGTTGTTCGCGAACTGGGCCACGCCGTTGACGAAGTTGCCGGTCGCCCCGCTGGAGGCGGTCGCGAAGTCCGGGTAGAGCGCCTCCCAGTCCGCCTGCGAGGCGGCGACGCCGGCCGTGGCGGCCAGGACGGCACCGGTGGCCAGCGACCCCTCGCCGACCGCGCCCATGTAGCCCACATAGCGGGCGTCGGTCTCGCGGTCCAGCTGCTTGGACGTCGTGCCGGAGGAGACCAGGGAGTGGAAGCCGGAGATCGCCCCGCAGGCGATGGTGATGAAGAGGAAGGGGAAGAAGCTCGGCGAGCCCTCGGGCACGTCGTTGACCACCGGCGCCTGGATGGTGTTCATGCCGACGATGACGCCCAGGGCGATGACGCCGAGGGCGATGAAGAGCTGGTGGCTGTTGATGTAGTCGCGCGGCTGGAGCAGCACCCACACCGGGATGCGCGAGGCGATCCAGGTGTAGGCGAAGAGCAGGACCACCCAGACGTTGCGGGTCTGCTCCACCCCCAGCGCGTCGGCGAGCCCGTCGAGCGAGATCGGGAAGGCGTTCCCGACCAGGATGAGGGCGTACAGCACGATCACGCCGACGATCGACGGGATGAGCGCCGAGGACCGCGTCCGGTAGATGTAGACGCCGATGAAGATCGCCAGCGGGATCTCCAGCACGATCGGGATGACCGCACCCGGGTTGGCGACGAAGAGGTTCCCGATCACCACGGCGAAGACCGCGTTCACCAGGGTGAGCAGGAAGAAGATGATCGCCAGGAAGAGCTTCCGGGCCCGGCCGTTGATGACCTCGCCGGCCAGCGTGCCGATGCTCTTGGCCTTGTGCCGGACCGACACCGCGAGCGCGCCGAAGTCGTGCACGCCGGCGGCGAAGATGGTGCCCAGGACGATCCAGGTCAGGGCCGGGCCCCAGCCCCAGAAGACCGCGATCGCCGGGCCGACGATCGGGGCCGCCCCGGCCACCGAGGTGAAGTGGTGGCCGAACAGGACGTGCTTGTTCGTCGGCACGAAGTCGTTGCCGTCGTTGAACTGGTGGGCCGGCGTGACGAACGCCGGGTCGAGGGCGTACACCTTCCGGGCCAGGTAGCTGGAGTAGTACCGGTAGCCGAGGAAGAACAGCACCCCGACCACGGCGGCCACGACGAACGCGGGCACGGCAGAACCCCCTGGTCCACGGGCGGCCTCGTCGCCGCCGTCGGAGGGAGTGAACACTCAGCCCATGGACCCCACAAGTCTGGCCGCGCTCCACGCCGCGGGTGTGGCCGAACTGTTGTGGTCCACGCCGGACGGGCCCCCGGGGGCCACCGGCGTCGTCCCGCTGGCCCTCGGCGGCCGGCCGGCGGTCGCGCTGCCCTGGGCGCACGTGGCGACCGCCCGCGCCGCCGCGGCCGCCGGCTCGGCCGCGCTGGTCCTCTCCGAGCCACGGCTCACCGGGGTGCGGTGGTCACCCCTGGCGTTCACCGGGCGGCTCACGCTCGTGGAGGACGGCGACGGCGAGCTGTTCAGCGAGGAGTTGCTCGACCAGGAGCTGCGCAAGCACCCACCGTCGCGGGCGCTGGCCGACTCGCACATGCTCCGCCGCGAGCACTGGTGGTACCTGCCGCGCCTGGTGCTGGTCCTCGACCCGGACGCCGTCGTCCCGGTCGACCGGCGCGAGGGCCCCGCCGACGCCGTCCTGGCCGTCGACGACGGTGGCCTGCACGTGCGCACCGTCCGGGTCCCCGACTGGGACGCCGATCCGCTCGCGCTGCCGGGTGGACCGCCGGCGGTGGCCGGCCCGGCGGTGCTGGTCGGGCAGGAGCTCTCCGTGCCGGACGTCGAGCGGTGGACCGTGCACACCACCTCCGGCCGCTACGCCGACGGCCGGCTCACCGACGTGCGCCCGGCCGCGACCAGGCAGCTGGAGCCGGTCCCCGGCCTGCTCGCCCGGATCCGCCGCCAGCGCGCGCTCGAGCGCAGCTGCGTGCGGGCGTTGCGGGCCGCCGGTCACGGCTGACCGCGCGGACCGCCCCGGTCAGCCCGCGGCCGGGGCGTCGGCGCGACAGGTCCACGGGTCGGTCCGCGGGGTGGCGACGGCCACCTCCACCGCGCCGTCCAGGTCGCGGCGCAGCACGTCGGCGGCCACCGGCAGCCACGGCCACTCCGAGGCCCAGTGCGCCACGTCGCACAGCGCCGGCCCGGCCCCCTCCAGCGCGTCGGACACCGGGTGGTGCTTCAGATCGCTGGTGAGCAGCACGTCGGCCCCGGCCGCGGCGGCGGCACCCAGCAGCGAGCCACCGCTGCCGCCGCAGACCGCGACCGTGGCGATCCGCCGGTCGGGGTCACCGGCCGCCCGGACACCTCCGGCCGTGGCGGGCAGCGCGGCAGCGGCGTGCTCGGCGAACCGGCGCAGCGTCATCGGCTCCGGCAGCCGGCCCACCCGGCCGAGCCCGGCCCGCGGATCCGCGGCGGTGGGCTCCAGTGGCACGGCCTCCGCGAGGCCGAGCGCCGCCGCCAGCGCGTCGTTGACCCCGTGGCGCGGGGCCCGGTCGGCGTTGGTGTGCGCGACGAAGAGCGCGGCGCCCGCCCGGACCAGCCGGTGCACCAGCCGCCCCCGCGGGTCGTCGGCCGGCACACCGTGCACCGGGCTGAGGAACAGCGGGTGGTGGGTGACCAGCAGCTGCGCACCGGTCCGCACCACCTCGTCGACGACGGCGGCGGTCGGGTCCACGGCGAACAGCACCCGCCGCACCTCCTCCGCGGGGTCGCCGCAGACCAGCCCGACGGCGTCCCACCCCTCGGCGAGGGCCGGGTCGTAGCGGGCATCGAGGGCGGCGAGGACCTTCCCGAGCTGCACGGTCACGGCTGGTCAGGGTAGGCGGGGGTGCGCACGGCCGGTCCGGTGGAGTGCCAAGCTTCGGAGCGTGGTGCGGCGGCGTGGGGAGCGATCGCTGCGGGCCCCCGCCTGGCTCGAGGAGCTGGTGCGCACCACGCCCCCGCCGGTCCCGTGGCGCGACGTCGCCCGGTTCGCCGTCTCGATCCCCGCCCCCCTGGCCC
Organism: Blastococcus sp. SYSU DS0616; assembly: GCF_054051015.1. Taxonomy (NCBI): domain Bacteria; kingdom Bacillati; phylum Actinomycetota; class Actinomycetes; order Geodermatophilales; family Geodermatophilaceae; genus Blastococcus; species Blastococcus sp. SYSU DS0616. Next base: position 142,632 of record NZ_JBJHAJ010000005.1, on the reverse strand, counting down.
TCGCCGTCGCCATGGGCGGCCTGGACTCCGCCGTCACGCTGGGCGCCGGCGTGTTCGGCACGATGGGGGCGCTGGCGGCGAGCCTGGCGCCCCAGCCCGGCCCGCTCCGGGACCGGCTCCGCCGGATCGGGGCGGCGACCCTCTTCGGCATGCTGGGCCTGCTGGCCGGCCAGTTCGCGACCGGTGGCGGGTGGGCACCGGTGGCCGTCATCGCGGCGCTGTCGGCGGCCGCGGCGCTGGTCAGCGCGGTCAACGCGGCTCTGTCGCTCGGCGCGCTGCAGCTGCTGATCTACACGGCGCTCGCCTCGGGGCTGGTCACCCCGCTCACGGCCGCCGCGGAGGTCGGCTTCTTCCTCTGCGGTGCGGCGTGGGCGACCCTGACGGCGTTGGTGCAGTACCGGACCGAGCCGCTGGACCCCGACCGGTCCGCCGTCGCCGCCGTCTTCACCCGCATCGGCGAGCTGCTGGCGGCGGTCGGCAGCGACGCGGCCCCCGAGGCCCGGCGGGCGCTCACCACGGCCCTCAACGCCGCCTACGACCGGGTCATCCGCAGCCGCAGCCGGTCGGCGGGCCGCAGCCGCGAGCTCTCGGAACTCGCCGGCGTCCTCAACGCGGCGGCGCCGCTCGTGGAGGGCGCCGTGGCCGCCGCGCGCGCGGGCATCCCCCCGGATCCGCAGGACGTCGCCGCCGCGCACGCGCTGGCGGCGGCAGTCTCGGGCCGCGGCGAGCTGGTCGAGCAGCGCCCCGCCCCCCTCGAGCAGGGCCATCCGGCCGTGCGGGCCGTCCGGCACGGCGTCCGGCTCGTGTGGAACGTGGTGGGCGACCCGGAGGAACGGGCCGGCGCGGCGGCCGCGGCGGTGGCCCGGCCCGACCTCCGCACCCGCCTCCACGATCTGGCCGACCGCACGCTCGCCAGCGCCGACGCCCGCAGCTTCGCCGTCCGGCTGTCGCTCTGCATGACCGTCGCGGAGATCGCCCGCCAGTACCTGCCCATCGAGCGGCCGTACTGGGTCCTGCTGACCGTCGCGATCGTGCTGAAGCCCGACTTCGGCTCGGTGTTCACCCGGGCGGTGCAGCGGGGCGCCGGAACCCTCCTCGGCGTGCTGCTCGGCTCCGCCCTCCTCGCGGCCCTCCCCCGCAACGGGTGGGTGCTCGTGGCGCTGGCCGGCGCGGCCGCGGTGCTGCCGTGGGCGCGCAACGCCAACTTCGGCCTGTTCTCCGTCTTCCAGACGCCGCTGATCATCCTGCTGCTCGATCTGGCGCTGCCTGCCGGGCCGGGGCTCGTCGGTGCCCGGCTGCTGGACACGCTGATCGGCTGCGCGATCGTGCTGGTCTTCGGCTACCTGCTGTGGCCGCAGACCTGGCGCGCCCCGCTGGACGAGGCGCTGCGCGACGCCGCCCGCGCCCTGGACGCGTTCGTGGCGGCCGCCTTCACCGGCAGCCCGGCCGAGCGCCGCCGCGCCCGCAGGCGCAGCTACCGCGCGCTCACCGAGCTGCAGACCCAGCTGCAGCGGCGCCTGGCCGAGCCACCGCCGATCAGCACGCGGGCGGCCGCGTGGTGGCCGGTGATCGTGCAGCTGGAACGCGCGTCCGACGCTGTCACCGAGGCCGTCATCGCCAGCCGCGGCGGGGAGCCGGCCCCCGATCTCGCCCAGGTGGCCGTCCTGCGCCGGGCGATCCGCGGGCTGGAGGACGACGTCCGGCGGTCGGTCGTGCCCGACGACGCGGAGCTGCACGCCGAGGGGGTGCTGGCCCCGGTGGCCCGCGAGGTCGACGCCGCCCGTCGCCTGGTGCGGGAGACCGCACCCGGGCGCCGCGGGGGCCACTGAGCCGGCCGGTTGCGCGGCCCGCTCCGAGGCCATGGGATGGCGCCGTGCCCGCCGACCCCCCGCTGCTGCCCCTGCCCCCGCTCGACGGACCGCCCCCTCCGGGCTCGCGGACGGTGACCACCGACGACGGCTGCGACCTGCACGTGGAGTTCGACGGCAGGGAGGACGCCCCGCTCACCGTCGTCCTCTGCCACGGGTTCACCGCGCGGCTGGCGGAGTGGGAGCCCCAGCGCGCGGCGCTGCGGGACCGGGCCCGGCTCGTCCTGTGGGACCAGCGCGGCCACGGCCGCTCCGGCTGGACGCCCCTGACACGGGCCACGATCGACCGCACCGGCCGCGACCTCGGCGAGGTGCTCGACGCCGTCGCCCCCACCGGGCCGGTGGTGCTCGCCGGCCACTCCATGGGCGGGATGAGCATCCTCGCGCTGGCCCGGCAGCGGCCCGAGCTGTTCGGCACCCGCATCGTCGGCGCCTTCCTGCTGGCCACCTCGGCCGGTGGACTGGTGAGCACCGGCGTCCTGGCCACGGTGGTCACGCTGATGCGCCGGCTGCGGCTGCTCCCGCTCTACCTCTGGCTGCTGCAGCGGCTGGCCCCGGCGCTGGAGCGACGTCGCCGGCGGGGCACCTTCCTCGGCCGGCGGGCCATCCGGCGGCTGCTGTTCGGCAAGGACGACGCCGACCCGCGCAGCGTGCGCCTGGTGCAGCAGCTGCTGGAGGAGACGCCCCTACCGGTGACGATGGCGTTCTACGCGACCTTCCTCGACCACGACGAGACGGCGGCGCTGGAGGTCCTCCGCCGGGTGCCGGTGACGGTGGTGGCCGCGACGCACGACCGGCTGACCCCCGAGGCCCACGGGCGGCGGATCGCCGAGGCGGTCGGCCCGGGCGCCGAGCTGGTCGTCGTCCCCGGGGCCGGGCACAGCGTCAACCTCACCCGCGCGGCGGTGGTCGACCGCGCGTTCACCGACCTGCTCGACCGGATCGAGGTCGAGCGCCGGAAGGCCGGTTGACCTGCTGGATACGGGGCACGGGAAGATGTGGCCGCCGCCACACCGTCGAGTGCGTGCACGGAGGGGCGCAGATTCGTTCGGCGGCCACCATCCGGGACGTGCGAGGCCCAGGTCCGAGCAGAGCGACCAGGGCGGCGAGGAGTGAGACGTGGACCGCATGAGTGCCCTCGACAGCGGGTTCTACTTCGCCGAGAGCGAGAACACCCCCATGCACGTGGGGTCGGTGGCGGTGTTCGACGGGCCGGCGCCCAGCTACGGCGACGTGGTCCGGCTGCTGCTCAGCAAGCTGCCGCGCGTGCCGCGGTACCGGCAGCGGGTGCGGGAGGTGCCGCTGCAGCTGGGCCGCCCGATGTGGGTCGACGACCCGCACTTCCAGATCCTGTACCACGTCCGGCACACCGCGGTGCCCTCCCCGGGCGGCGACGAGCAGCTGCGCAACCTGGCCGGCCGGGTGCTCGGCCAGCGGCTGGACATGGCCAAGCCGCTGTGGGAGCTCTGGCTCGTCGAGGGCCTGGCCGACGGGCGCTGGGCGCTCATCTCCAAGGTCCACCACTGCATGGTCGACGGCGTCGCCGGCACCGACCTCATGCAGCTGATGTTCGACCTGGACCCCGACGCCACCCACGAGGACCCCCGCGACTGGACGCCGCGGCGCGACCCCTCCTCGCTGGCCCTGGTCGCCGGCGCGGTCACCGAGGCGGCCACCCAGCCGCTGCGCACGCTGACCAGCCTGCCCTCCGTCGGGAGCGCCGCCCGCAACGTCCGCGGCCTCGCCGAGTCCGGGCGCACGCTGGCCGGCGCCCTGCCGTCGCTGGCCAAGCAGGCCGTCACCCCCACCGCCCGCTCGCTCAACGGGCACATCGGGCCGCACCGTCGCTGGGCGTGGACCCAGGGCCGGTTCGAGGAGTTCAGGTCGGTGCGCACAGCGCTCGGCGGCACGGTCAACGACGTCGTCCTCACCGCGATCACCAAGGGCTTCCGCGACCTGCTCCAGGGCCGCGGCGAGCTCTCCTCCGAGGACCTCGTCGTGCGGTCGATGGTGCCGGTCTCGGTCCGCTCCGAGCAGCAGCGCGGATCGCTGAACAACCGGGTGGCCTGCGTCTTCGTCGACCTGCCCGTCGGCGACCCGGACCCGGTGTCGCGGCTGCGCTCGATCCGCGGGCAGATGGACGAGTACAAGCGGGCGATGCAGGCCGTCGACGTCCCGACGATCATCTCGATGGGCGACTTCGTCGCGCCCACCCTGCTCTCCGTCGGGGTGCGCTCGGCGATGCAGGCCGGGCAGATGTGGTGCCAGGCGGTGACGACGAACGTGCCCGGCCCCCGGGTGCCGCTGTACGTCCTCGGCAAGCGGATGTGCTCGGCCCACGCCTACGTGCCGATCGCCGGTGGCATCCGCTGCTCGATCGGGATCTTCAGCTATCTCGACACGATGACCTTCGGCCTCAACGCCGACTTCGACGCCTTCCCCGACGTCGACGTCCTCTCCGGGGGCATCCGGCGGGGCATCGAGGAGCTGCTCGAGCTCGCCCGCGCGGCGGAGGCCACGCCCGACGTGGAGCAGCCCACCGGCGGGACCACCAAGGCCCGGGCAGCCGCCCGGTGAGCGCCGGGGGGCGCGGGCTGACCGTGGCCGTCACCGGGCCGACCGGCACCTTCGGCGCCGGGCTCGTGCCGCTGCTGCAGGACGACGACCGCATCGAGTCGATCATCGGCATCGCCCGCCGCCCGTTCGACCCGGCCGAGCGGGGCTGGACCAAGATGCGCTACCGGCAGGGCGACGTGCGCGACCCGGAGGGGCTGCGCGAGGCGTTCGCCGGTGCCGACGTCGTCGTCCACCTGGCCTTCCTGATCACCGGCAACGCCTCCCGGGAGACGACCCGGGCGATCAACGTCGACGGCACGCTGAACGTCTTCCGCGCGGCGTCGGCGGTCGGCGCCCGGCGGTTCGTCTACGCCTCCTCGGTCGCCGCCTACGGCTTCCACCGCGACAACCCGGAGCTGATCTCCGAGGAGTGGCCGGTGCGCCCGGCGGCGCGGCTGTTCTACGCCCAGGAGAAGGCCGAGCTCGAGCACCTGCTGCAGGACGAGGTGGCGGCGGCCCCCGATCTGGCGCTCTACCTGCTCCGCCCGCCGGTGGTGGTGGGTCCGCACGCCATCGGCGGGAAGGACGTGCTGCCCGGCCCGCTCGCCCCGCTGGGCCGCCTGCTGTTCGACCGGCCGCGGCGGCTGCCGGTCCCCGTGCCGCTGCTGGTGCCACGCCACCCGCTGCAGTTCGTCCACGAGGACGACGTCGGGCAGGCGCTGCTGCTGTGCGTCCTGGGCGCGGGACCGCCGGGCGCCTACAACATCGCCGGCGACGGCGTCCTCACCGCCGCGGACGTGGCCCGGGAGTTCGGCGCGATCGCGATCCCGACGCCCGCCGCGCCCGCGCAGGCCGCGGCGCGTGCGGTCTCCCGGCTGCCGTTCCTGCCGCCGGTGGCCGAGTGGGTCGAAGCGGCCACCCGGCCGGCGATCATGGACACCACGCGGGCCCGCGAGGAGCTCGGCTGGCGGCCGCGCTACACCGGGCTGGAGGCGCTGCGCGACACGCTCCGCCCGGACGGAGGGAGCTAGGCGCGGGAGCCGACGAGCCGCGCGTCGCGCATCCAGTCCAGCACCTCGGCCACCAGGCGCTCCGGCTCCTGCAGCTGGGGCACGTGGCCGACGCCGGCCCACTCGGCGTACCGCCACGCGGCGTGCTGCCGCGCGATGTCCCGCGCCGCCTGCACCGGCACCAGCCGGTCGCGGTCGCCGTGGACCAGCAGCACCGGGACGTCGATCGACGCCATCGCGGCGCGGTAGCGACGCGGATCGGCCAGCACCCGCAGCACCGAGCGGGCCGCCGCGAGGAACGCCCGGTCCATCCCCTGCACGTCGCGGCGCTCCTCGATCAGGGTGACCGACCGGTCGATGACGTCGGCGGGCACCTGCTCGGGGTCGACGCCCACCAGCTCCAGCATGTCGTGCACGCGGACCAGGGCCGACGTGCGCTGCCGCCGCCACCACAGGAAGCGCTCCCCGACGAACGGGATCGCGTAGAGCGCGAACGTGACGGCCACCAGCGGGTCCAGCGCCCGCCGCGGGCCGGGGACGGCCGGGTCGAGCAGCACCAGCCCGCGCACCGCCTCGGGGTGCTCCCCCGCCTCGAGGATCGAGATCATGCCGCCCATCGAGTTCCCCACGAGAACGGCGGGCTCCCCGACGACCTCGGCGAGGAAGCGGTTCAGCACGGCGACGTTGGCCGGGACGCTGGCCCTGCGGCCGCCGGGCTCGCTGCGCCCGAAACCCGGCAGATCGAGGGCCAGCACCCGCGCGTGCTCGCGCAGCGCCGGGGCGACGAGGTCCCAGTTCAGGTGCGAGCCGCCCAGCCCGTGCACCAGCACGACCACCGGCCCCTCCTCCGGGCCCCCGAAGTCGAGGTAGTGCACCGGTCCGTCGAGGTCCACCGTGCGGCTCCGCCCGGGCATGCCGTCCTCGCCCATCCCGCTCCTCTCCCCTGCCGTCGTCCGTACGGTGGCACGTGGTGCCACCGGTCGCAGCGCGGGCAGGCCGCGTCACGTGGCGGTACGCGAACGTCCGCTATGACGCAGGACACAGTTCGGCAACATGTGCCCGCGCGTGCAGCCACCTCAGGTGTGAGCCAGGCCGCATCTTGGTAGAGCCCGTGCACACATGGACGGCAGCCTGGAGGACGACGTGGCACGACAGCAGGGTGACGGCCCCGCACTCCCGCTCTACCTCACCGAGCCCGGCCGGGCGTTCGCCGACTACGGCCTCTACCTGGCGGCCCGCCCGCTCACGGCTCGCCTGCCCAAGGGAGACGGCCACCCCGTGCTCGTCCTCCCCGGCCTGCTCGCCGACGACTCCTCCACCCGGGTCCTCCGCGCGACGCTCCGGCGGCTGGACTACCGGGTGCACGGCTGGGGGCTGGGGCGCAACATCGGCCCGACCGCCGTCTGCGTCAACGGGCTGCGCGACAAGCTCGACTACCTGCACGGCCGCTACGGCCGCGAGGTGACGGTCATCGGCTGGAGCCTCGGCGGCATCTTCGCCCGCGACCTCGCCCGGCAGTGCCCCGACCAGGTGCGCCAGGTGATCACCCTCGGCAGCCCGTTCCGCATCGAGCGGCACAGCCAGACCCGGGCGTCGAAGGCGTTCGACCGCTACGCCCACCTGCACGTGGAGCAGCGCCAGTTCCCGCTGGAGTCCGAGGGCTGCCCCCTGCCGGTGCCCGCGACGTCGATCTACTCCCACCTCGACGGCATCGTGCACTGGCAGACCTGCCTGAACGTGCCCGGTGAGCGCTGCGAGAACATCGCGGTCATGGCCAGCCACCTCGGCATCGGCCACCACCCGGCGGCGCTCTGGGCGATCGCCGACCGGCTGGCGCAGCCCGAGGGCGAGTGGACCCCGTTCCGGGCGCCGGCGTTCCTGCGGCCGGCGTTCCCGAAGCCCGCCGAGCCGGCCCCGGCGTCCGAGGCGCCCGTCGCCGCCTGACCGGCGTACGCGGCATCGTCCGCTGCGCCACCGGTTGCTCCGAGGACGACGGGGTGGGCGCGACAGGGTTCGAACCTGCGACCGCTCGCTTGTAAGGCGAGAGCTCTACCGCTGAGCTACGCGCCCCGCCGGCCCAGCGTAAGGACCTCCCCGCCGCTCGCCACTCGCGAGCGCGCGGGGAGACCCCTGGCCGGGCGGCCGGTCAGGCAGCCACGAGCTGCGCGACCGCGTCCTTCCAGCCGGACTGCTGGCGGGCGTCGCCGGGGGCGTTGACCTCGGCGAAGGCGATGGCGCCCTCGGCGTCGACGAGGAACGTGCCGCGCAGGGCCATGCCGGCCTTCTCGTTGAACACCCCGTAGGTCTGCGCGACCTCGCCGTGCGGCCAGAAGTCCGAGAGCAGCGGGAACTCGAGGTTCTCCTGCGCCTTGAACGCCTTGAGGCTGAAGACGGGATCGGTGCTGATGGCCAGCACCTTCACCCCCGCACCGGTGTAGGAGGTCAGCTCGTCGCGCAGCTGGCAGAGCTCGCCGGTGCAGATGCCGGAGAAGGCGAAGGGGTAGAAGACGAGGAGCACGGGCGTGCCGCGCAGGTCGGCCAGGGACACGACCTGCTTGTCCTGGTCGGGCAGGCTGAACTCGGGCGCGCGGTCACCGACGGAGAGGCTCATGCCCGTGATCGTGCCCCACCCGTGGTGACCGGCTGGAACGGCCCCCGTCGGCCCCGTCCAGAGGCTCGTCCCGAGCGTGCGAGGGATGAGGAGGACAGGGTCCTCTTTCAGCGGCGGCTGCGCGCCGCCTTCGGGGTGACCAGCCGGATGCCGGACCAGTCCTTGGCCGCGGAGATGCTGCTGGTCTGCGAGAGACCGGCCGTGGGGGCGACCTCGGTGACGTCGCCGGGCTCCACGTGCCCGGGCCGGCCGGACTTCGGGACCAGCAGCCAGACGACGCCCTCGTCGCCCAGCGAGGTCAGCGCGTCGGTGAGGGCGTCGAACAGGTCGCCGTCGTCCTCGCGCCACCAGAGGATGACGACGTCGGCCACCTCGTCGGTGTCCTCGTCCACCATCTCGCTGCCGGACGCCTCGATGATCGAGTCGCGCAGGTCCTCGTCGGCGTCCTCGCTCCAGCCGAGCTCCTGCACGACCATGCCCGGCTTGATGCCCAGCCGGGCCGCCATGCCGGCGCTGTCGACGCTCATCCCTGCTGCTCCTCCATGGGTCGGCCTACTGCTGGCCAGGTGTGGGGTGTCCGGTGCCCGGCCCGGCCGGTGATCACGCACGAAGGCGTCACGGGAAGACCGAGCGGGCGACGGACGGGCACGCGGCGGAGATCGACACGACCAGCGGGAGAACCACCCGCACCCCGGTCATGTCACCCCTCTCGCTGTCGTCGACGCCGTCGTCCGGCCGTCGTGGCCGGGCATCCGGGGCGGCGCCGTCTCGTCGATGCACCGCAGGCGGAAGCGTAGGGCATACGGGGCGGGGCGCAAGCCTGCGTGCACCGGGCGCACCGGGGGCGCGCGTCCGACACGACTTTTCCGCAGAGCGGACACAGACGTGACGGGGACGACGTCGGCAGGAGACGATGGAGCCATGAGCGCACCGCAGCAGCCGGACGGCGACCCCGCCCGCGCAGGACAGACCCGCGCGGTCATCACCGACGGGCTCCCCAGCCAACTGGTCGACACCGACCCCGACGAGACCCAGGAGTGGCTGGAGTCCCTCGACGCGGTCGTCGACCATGCCGGCCGCGGCCGGGCCCGCTACCTCATGCTCCGGATGCTCGAGCGCAGCCGGCAGCAGCAGGTAGGGGTGCCGGCCCTGCGCAGCACCGACTACATCAACACCATCCCGCCGGAGCGCGAGCCCTGGTTCCCCGGTGACGAGCACGCCGAGCGGCGCATCCGCGCCTACATCCGGTGGAACGCCGCGATCATGGTGCACCGGGCGCAGCGTCCCGGGGTCGGCGTCGGCGGGCACATCTCCTCCTACGCCTCGTCGGCGTCGCTGTACGAGGTCGGGTTCAACCACTTCTTCCGCGGCAAGGACCACCCCGGCGGCGGCGACCAGATCTGGTTCCAGGGGCACGCCTCCCCCGGCATCTACGCCCGCGCCTTCCTCGAGGGCCGGCTCACCGAGCAGCAGCTCGACGGCTTCCGGCAGGAGGTCAGCCACCCCGGCGGCGGGCTGTCGTCCTACCCGCACCCCCGGCTGATGCCCGAGTTCTGGGAGTTCCCGACCGTCTCGATGGGGCTCGGCCCGCTCAACGCGATCTACCAGGCGCGGTTCAACCGCTACCTGCACGCGCGCGGGGTCAAGGACACGTCCGACCAGCACGTGTGGGCGTTCCTCGGCGACGGCGAGATGGACGAGCCCGAGTCGCTGGGCGCCATCGGACTGGCCGCCCGCGAGGAGCTGGACAACCTCACCTTCGTCATCAACTGCAACCTGCAGCGGCTCGACGGCCCGGTGCGCGGCAACGGCAAGGTCATCCAGGAGCTCGAGTCGTTCTTCCGCGGCGCCGGCTGGAACGTCATCAAGGTGATCTGGGGCCGCGGCTGGGACAAGCTGCTGGCGGCCGACCGCGACGGCGCCCTGGTCAACCTGATGAACCAGACGCCCGACGGCGACTACCAGACCTACAAGGCCGAGGACGGCGCCTTCGTCCGCGAGCACTTCTTCGGCCGCGACCCGCGCACCCGCAAGCTCGTCGAGGGGATGAGCGACAAGGAGGTCTGGGACCTCGCCCGCGGGGGCCACGACTACCGCAAGGTCTACGCCGCCTACAAGGCCGCGATGGAGCACAAGGGCCAGCCGACGGTCATCCTCGCCAAGACCATCAAGGGCTGGACCCTGGGCAGCCACTTCGAGGGCCGCAACTCCACGCACCAGATGAAGAAGCTGACCGCCGAGGACCTCGCCGCCTTCCGCGACCGGCTCTACCTGGACATCCCCGACTCGGCGCTGGACAAGACCCTGCCGCCCTACTACAAGCCCGACCCCGACTCCGACGAGATGCAGTACATGCTCGAGCGGCGCCGGGCGCTCGGCGGGGCGGTGCCGCGCCGGCGGGCGGAGTTCAAGACGCTCAAGGCGCCCGAGGACAAGGCCCTCGACGTCCTGCGCCGCGGCTCGGGCAAGCAGGAGGTGGCGACGACGATGGCGTTCGTCCGCCTGCTCAAGGAGCTGCTCAAGGACTCCGAGCTCGGCCCGCGCTTCGTGCCGATCATCCCCGACGAGGCGCGCACCTTCGGGATGGACTCCCTCTTCCCGACCCAGAAGATCTACAACCCGGCCGGCCAGCGCTACACCTCGGTCGACCGCGAGCTGATGCTCACCTACAAGGAGTCCGAGCAGGGCCAGATCCTGCACGAGGGGATCAACGAGGCCGGCTCGACGGCGTCGTTCACGGCCGCCGCCACGTCGTACTCGACCCACGGCGAGCCGATGATCCCGATCTACATCTTCTACTCGATGTTCGGGTTCCAGCGGACCGGCGACTCCATCTGGGCCGCCGCCGACCAGATGAGCCGCGGCTTCCTGCTCGGTGCCACCGCCGGGCGGACGACGCTCAACGGCGAGGGGCTCCAGCACGAGGACGGCCACTCGCTCCTTCTGGCGCACACCAACCCGGCGGTGGTGTCCTACGACCCGGCGTTCTCCTACGAGGTCGCGCACATCACCCGCGACGCCCTCGTGCGCATGTACGGCGAGGACCCGGGCGCCCCGCTGGGCGGCTCCCGCTCCCCCGACGTCATGTACTACCTGACGGTCTACAACGAGCCGTTCAGCCAGCCGGCCGAGCCGGAGGACCTGGACGTGCAGGGCCTGCTGGCCGGCATGTACCGCTACGCCGAGGGCCCGCGGGCCGACGACGGCGCGGCCGGCGAGGTCAAGGCGCAGGTGCTCGCGTCCGGCGTCGCCGTGCCGTGGGCGCTGCGGGCCCAGGAACTGCTGGCCCAGGACTGGGGCGTGAGCGCCGACGTCTGGTCGGTGACGTCGTGGAACGAGCTGCGCCGGCAGGCCGACGAGTGCGCGGAGTGGAACCTCCTGCACCCCGAGGAGGAGCCGCGGACGCCGTTCGTGACCGCGCGGCTGCAGGAGACTGTGGGTCCGGTCGTGGCGGTGTCGGACTGGATGCGCGCCGTCCCCGACCTGATCGCGCCGTACGTGCCCGGCGGCATGGCGACGCTGGGCACCGACGGGTTCGGGCTCTCCGACACCCGCCCGGCGCTGCGGCGGCACTTCCACGTCGACGCCGAGTCGATCGTGGTGCGCACGCTCGCCTCGCTGGCCGACGAGGGCCAGGTGGACCGGGCACGGGTGCGCGAGGCGGTGGAGAAGTACCGGGTGCGCGACGTGCAGGCCGCGCCGGCCGACGAGCGGTCGGACCCCAGCCCCGCCACCTGAAAGAGGACCCCCTCGCCCCCCACCGCTCGCACGCTCGCGGCGGGACCCTGCGAGGGGGCCGACGGCGGGGCACGGTGAGTGCCCCGCCGTCCGTTCAGCGTGCGCGGTGGCGGCGGATGATCTCCGCGTAGGCGCGACCGCTGTCCTTGATCGTGCGCCGCTGGGTCTCGTAGTCGACGTGCACGAGGCCGAACCGCTGGGCGTAGCCGCGGGCCCACTCGAAGTTGTCCAGCAGCGACCAGGCGAAGTAGCCGCGGACGTCGACGCCGTCGTCCATGGCCGCCTGGAGCGCCGCCAGGTGCCGGAGCAGGAAGTCGGTGCGCTCGGGGTCGTGCACGGCCCCGTCGGCGGAGACCTCGTCGTCCCAGGCCGAGCCGTTCTCCGTGATGACCAGGGGGAGCCCGGGCGCCTGCTCCTCGAGCCACAGCAGGAGCCGGGTGAACGCCTCCGGGCTGACCCCCCAGCCCATCGTCGTCGTGACCCCTTCCGGGTCCAGCTCGACGACGTCCTCTCCCCCGATGAACGAGGTCGGCGGCATGTCCTCGGGTCGCGCGCCGGCCCGCACCGTCTGCTCGAAGTAGTAGTTGACGCCCAGCCAGTCCAGCGGCGCGGAGATGACCTCGAGGTCGCCGTCCTCCACCGGCAGCGGGGCGCCGGCAGCGGCCAGGTCGGCGACGACGTCCTCGGGGTAGGCACCGGAGACGATCGGCACGAGGAACATCCGGTTCTGCTGCCCGTCGAGCCGACGGGCGGCGTCGACGTCCTCCGGCCGGTCGCTGGCCGGGGACATCGGCGTGAAGTTCAGCGTGATGCCCAGGTGGTCGACGCCCTTGTCGCGCAGCACCCGGCTGGCCAGCCCGTGGCCGAGCAGCAGGTGGTGCACCGCGCGGGAGGCGGAGACGGCGTCGCGGATGCCCGGCGCGTGCGCCCCCGACTGGTGGCCGAGCAGGGCGCTCACCATCGGCTCGTTGAGCGTCGACCAGTGCCGCACCCGGTCCCCGAGCGCGTCGTGGACGATGCCGGCGTAGTCGGCGAAGCGGGCTGCGGTCTCCCGGTCGGTCCAGCCGCCGCGGTCCTGCAGCGCCTGCGGCAGGTCCCAGTGGTAGAGCGTCAGCCAGGGGTCCACGCCCTGCTCCAGCAGCTCGTCGACCAGGCGGCGGTAGAAGTCCAGGCCCCGCTGCTCCACGCGGCCGGCGCCCTCGGGCAGCACTCGCGGCCACGCCACGGAGAACCGGTAGGCCGACAGGCCCAGCTCCTTCATCAGCGCGATGTCCTCGGGATACCGGGTGTAGTGCTCGACGGCGACGTCCCCGGTGTCGCCCCGGAAGGTCCGGCCCGGGGTGTGGCTGAAGGTGTCCCAGATGGAGGGGCCCCGGCCGTCGACGTCGACGGCGCCCTCGATCTGGTAGGCCGCGGTGGCGGCGCCGAAGAAGAACCCGGGCGGGAAGGTGAGCCCTTCGGCGAGCTCCGGACGGCTGTCGGTCGAGGACATGGGCACACTGCTCCTTGGGCGGGTCGGTGGGACCGGGGCGCCGGCCGGCGGGCGTGCGCCGGTGACGCGGTGAGAACGCTCTCACACCGAGCGCCCGGTCGTCTCGCTCGGACGGGCGGAGCCCCTCGCAGACCTCGTGCGGACGACCGGCGCGCACTACCGTGACCTCCCGGCGGCCCGGTACCGGTCGCCGCCCGTGACCGCGGAGGAGGTGCCATGACCACCGCCGGTGCGCGACCTCCGACGCCCACGCTGGAGCAGGTGGCCGCGCTCGCCGGGGTCTCCCGGGCAACGGTGTCGCGGGTCATCAACGACTCGCCGCGCGTCAGCCCGCAGGCCCGGGACGCGGTGCACGCCGCCGTCGAGGCGCTGCGGTACGTCCCCAACCGGATGGCCCGCAGCCTGGTCACCCGGCGCACCGACACCCTCGCGCTGGTGCTGTCGGAGTCCAACACCCAGATCTTCGCCGACCCCTTCTTCGCCCGCATCGTCCGCGGGCTGTCGGCCCGGCTGGCCGAGACCGACCTGAACCTGGTGCTGCTGGCCGCCCGCGGCCGGCGGGAGCAGGAGAAGGTCGCCCGCTACGTCCAGCAGGGGCACGTCGACGGCGTCATCCTCATCTCGCTGCACCGCGACGACCTGCTGCCCGACCTGCTCGCCCGCTCCCCCGTGCCGCTCGTGATGTCCGGGCGGCCGCTCGACGGCCGGCCGGTGCCCTACGTCGACGCCGACAACGTCGGCGGGGCCACCACCGCCACCGCCCACCTGCTGTCGCTGGGCCGCACCCGGGTCGGCACGGTCACCGGCCCGCTCGACATGGTGGCGGGTCTGGACCGGCTGGCCGGGTACCGCGCCGCGCTAGCCGCCGCCGGCGTGCCCGCCCGGCCGGAGCTGGTCGCCGAGGGCGACTTCACCGAGGCCGGGGGCTCACGCGCCATGACCCGGCTCCTGACCGACGTCCCCGACCTGGACGCCGTCTTCGTCGCCTCCGACCCGATGGCGGTCGGGGCGCTGCGCGTCCTGCGGGCAGCCGGCCGGCGGGTGCCCGACGACGTCGCGGTGGTGGGGTTCGACGACGCCGAGGTGGCGGCGGCCTGCGACCCCCCGTTGACGACCGTGGCCCAGCCGCTGGAGGAGATGACCAGTGGGCTGGTCGACCTGCTGCTCGACCAGATCGGCTCGGCCGGGTCCGGGGCCGAGGCCGCGGCTCGCGTCTGCGGCACCTCCCTGGTGCGCCGCGGCTCCGCCTAACCGCTGAGGGCGCGCAGCGCCATCTGGGCGTAGAGCGCCACGCCGGCCGGCAGCGGCTCCTCGTCGAACACGACCAGGTTGGAGTGGTTGGGCGGCGCCGTGGCCGGGTCGATGCCGTGCGGGCGGGCGCCGAGCCACGCCATGACGCCGGGCACCCGCTGCAGCACGTAGGCGAAGTCCTCGGCACCCATCAGCGGGGCCGGCATCAGCACGGCGGCGTCCCGGCCCAGCAGCTCGGCCGCCGTGGTCAGCACGTGGGCGGCCATGCCGGGGTCGTTCATGGTGACCGGGTAGCCCTCGAAGTGCTCCCAGTGCAGCTCCATCTCGTGGGCGGCGGCGACGTGGGTGGCGACCCGCCGCACCGAGGCGACCACGTCAGCACGACGCTCGGCCGACAGCGTCCGGATCGTGCCCTCGAGGTAGGCGGTGTCGGGGATGACGTTGTTGGTCGACCCCGCCTCGATGTGCGCGACGGTCACGACGGCCGGGTCGAAGACGTCGACCCGGCGGGTCACCATCGCCTGCAGGGCCAGCACGATCTCGGCCGCCACCGGGATCGGGTCGGCGGCCGCGTGCGGCTCCGAGGCGTGGCCGCCCCGGCCGCGCAGCGTCATCCGCCACTGGTCGGCGGCGGCCATCATCGGCCCGGGCCGGACGTTCACCGTCCCGCTGGGCAGCGTCGAGGAGATGTGCAGCGCGAAGGCGCCGCTCACCGGCGCCTCGGGGACGACGTCGAGCAGGCCCTCCTCGAGCATGTAGCGCGCACCGTGGAAGCCCTCCTCCCCCGGCTGCACCATGAACACCACCTGCCCGGCCAGCTCGTCCCGGCGGGCGGCGAGCAGCCGGGCGGCGCCCACCAGCATCGCCACGTGGGTGTCGTGCCCGCAGGCGTGCATCACGCCGGGGACCTCGGAGGCGAAGGGCAGGGCGCTGTCCTCGTGCACGGGCAGCGCGTCCATGTCGCCGCGGAGCAGGAACGTGGGGCCCGGCCGCGCCCCGCGCAGCACGCCCACGACCGAGCTCGTGGTGGTGCCGGTGGTGACCTCCAGCGGGAGTTCGGCGAACGCCTCCAGCACCGTGGCCTGCGTCCGGGGCAGGTGCAGCCCGATCTCCGGGTGGCGGTGCAGCTGCCGCCGCAGCTCGATGGTGCGGTCGGCGTCCGAGTACGCGGCGGCGAGCAGCGGAAGGACCTCCTCGCCCCCCTCCGCTCGCGCGCTCGCGGCGGGATCCTGCGAGGAGGCCGATTCCATGCTCACCACTCTGCCCAGTCGGGGCGGCCGGCGTCGAGTTGCCACACGAGGACCGCGGACGCCGGGCCGGTGCCCACCGGCCCGGCGTCGTGCCGTCGCACGCCGGAGGCGTCGGCGACGAGCACCAGCCCCGGGGGCGGCGCGACCTCCTCCCCCGCCTGCGGGCGGGCCACCCACAGCCGGGCGTCCCCGCGGCCCAGGTCCAGCCACCCACCGGGCGACCGGTGCACCGCGTGCGTCGCGGGCTCCGCGGGAGCGGCGCTGCGCAGGTAGCACTGCAGCACCCGCGCTCCCCGGTCGCCGGCCACCTCGTCGTGGACCAGCCCATCCCCCGCGCGGAGCACCGCGACGTCACCGGCGGTCAGGTCGGCCCCCGGGCCCCACCGGTGGCGCAGGGCCCCGTCCAGGACGACGGCGACGACGTCGACCGCCCGGTGCTCGTGCCGGCCGTAGCCGGCGCCCGGCCCGAGCCGGTCGTCGGCGATCCGCAGCAGCGGGCCCAGCGAGCCGTCGTCGGGCGCCAGCACCACGCGGGAGTCGAGGCCGCTCACCGCGGCGCTCCCGCCGTCCCCGCGAGCACCGGCCGAGGCATGGTCCACACCTGCACTCTCCCCGATCCCGCGGGGCGTGACACGCTGACCCGGTGAGCCGGGTGAGCAACCGCCCGCCGAGCGACGCGACGCTGCGGCGGCTGGAGCGGGCGTCGGGGTCGTTGGCCACGCAGGCCGTGGCCCGGATGGACGAGGACCTGCCCTGGTTCCGGGCCATGCCGGCCGACCAGCGCTCGTGGGTCACCCTCGTCGCCCAGGCCGGCATCGCATCGCTCGTCGAGTGGTGCCGCAACCCCGGGCGGCCCCCCCGCCTCACCGGCGAGGTGTTCGGGGCGGCACCGCGCGAGCTGGTGCGGGCCGTGGCGCTGAAGCAGACCGTCGACCTCATCAAGGTCACGGTCGAGGTGACGGAGGAACGCGTCGCATCGGTCGCCGAGCCCGGCGACGAGGAGGCGCTGCGGCTCGCCGTGCTGCAGTTCAGCCGCGAGGTCGCCTTCGCCACCGCACACGTCTACGCCACCTTCGCAGAGAACCGGGGCGCCTGGGACGCGCGCCTGGAGGCGCTGGTGGTCGACGCGCTGGTGCGTGGCGAGCGTTCCGAGGAGCTCTCCGGCCGGGCCGCGGCGCTGGGCTGGGCCGCCGGCACGCCGGCGCTCGTCGTCGTGGGGGCGACGCCGACCGGGCACGACGATCCGCACGGGGCCGTGCGCCGGGCCGCCCGCGGGCTGGGCTGCGACGTGCTGGTCGGCGTGCACGCCGACCAGCTGGTGGTCGTCCTGGGCGGCACCGGCGACCTCGAGGCCGCTGCGGAGCGGGTCGCGGACGACTTCGGTGCGGGTCCGGTGGTCACCGGCCCGGTCGTGGACGGGCTGGGACGCGCCGCCGTCTCCGCCGCCGCGGCGCTGGCCGGGCTGCGGGCAGCGGCCGCCTGGCCGGAGGCGCCGCGCCCGGTCGCGGCGGACGCCCTGCTCGCCGAGCGCGCGCTCGACGGCGACCCGCTGGCCCGCACCGCCCTGCACGAGCACGTGGCCGCGCCGCTGCGCTCGGCCGGTGGCGGGGTGCTGGACACGGTGCGCGCGGTGCTGAGCAGCGGGGGCAACCTCGAGGCGAGCGCCCGGGCGATCTTCGTGCACCCCAACACCGTGCGGTACCGGCTGCGGCGGGCCGCGGAGCTCACCGGGCTGTCGGCGACCGACCCCCGGGGCAGCTGGACCCTGCAGGTGGCCCTCGCGCTCGCCGCGCTGGACCACGACCGCTCCCTCTGGCACTGACCCGGACGGTCCGGTTCCCACCACAGGAACGCGCCTCGAGCCCCTGAACCCGCGCGTGTTTTGGAGGAACTCGACAAAGATCACCAGGGTGCTTTCGTGCCCGGCCGCCGCGCGCGGGACCGGTGATCACTGGCACGGTGGTGGGGTGCTCGCCGTCCTCGCCCCGGGTCAGGGTGCGCAGAAGCCCGGGATGCTGACCGACTGGCTCGACCTCCCCGGCGCCGAACCGTTCTTCCGCTGGGCCGGCGCGATCGCCGGCGCGGACCTGCTCTCCCTGGGCACGACCGGCGACGCGGAGGCGATCAAGGACACCGCGGTCACCCAGCCGCTCGTGGTCGCGATGAGCCTGTTCGTCGCCCGCGAGCTGGGTGGGCTGCCGGGGCCGGTGGCCCACACCCCGCACACCGGGCGCGACGTCGTCATCACCGGGCACAGCGTCGGCGAGCTCACCGCCGCGGCGCTCGCCGGCGTGCTGAGCGTCGAGGCGGCGATCGCGCTCACCGCCGTCCGCGGCCGTGCCATGGCCGCCGCCTGCGCACAGACCCCCACGGGCATGTCCGCCGTCCTCGGCGGCGACCCCGACGAGGTGCTGGCCGCCATCGAGGAGCACGGCCTGAGCCCCGCCAACATGAACGGCGCCGGCCAGATCGTCGCCGCCGGATCGCTGGAGGGTCTCGCCGCGCTCAAGGCCGACCCGCCGGCGAAGGCGCGGATCATGCCGCTCTCGGTCGCCGGCGCCTTCCACACCTCGTACATGGCCAGCGCCCGCGAAGAGCTCGAGGGCCTGGTCGGTGGGCTGCGCCCGGCCGACCCGAGCCGGCTGCTGCTGTCCAACGCCGACGGCGCCGCGGTCGACAGCGGCGCCGAGGTGCTCTCCCGACTGGTCACCCAGGTCACCAGCCCGGTGCGGTTCGACGCCTGCCTGGCGACCATGCGGGAGCTGGGCGTCACCGCCGTGATCGAGCTGCCGCCCGCCGGCGCCCTCGCCGGCCTGGCCAAGCGGGAGTGGAAGGGCGCCGGCATCGAGGTGCTCGCCGTGAGCACGCCCGCCGACCTCGACCGGGCCCGCGAGCTGATCGAGGCCGAGCGCGGCCGCGCGGAGGCCGAGCACCTGCCCGACTGGCGGATGGTCGTCGCGCCCGCCCGCGGGACGGTGAGCCCTGCGGAGATCGCCGAGGGCACCCACCTGCCCGCCGGCACCCCGCTCGGCTGCATCCGCGGCCGCCGGGAGGAGGTCAACGTCTCCGCCGGCTACGACGGCGTGCTGGCCGAGTGGCTGGTGCACGACGGTGACCTCGTCGACGCCGGCGACCCGATCGCCCGGCTCTACCCGGAGGTGTCCTCGTGACCCGACTCCAGCTCCCGGTCGGCGCCCCCGGTGCCCGCATCCTCGGCTTCGGCAGCTACCGGCCCCGCCGTCGGGTGACCAACGCCGAGCTCGCCGAGCGGATGGACACCAACGACGAGTGGATCCAGGCACGGGTCGGCATCGCGGAGCGCCGCTGGGCCGAGCCCGACGAGACGCTCGTGGAGATGTCGGTCGCAGCCGGCGGCAAGGCGCTGGCCGCCAGCGGCCTCGACGCCGGCGACATCGACCTGGTGCTGCTCGCGACCACCAGCCCGCCGAAGGCGATCCCGGGCCTCGCTCCGCGGATCGCCCACCAGCTCGGCGTGCCCCGGCCCGGCGCCTTCGACGTCAACGCCGGCTGCGCCGGCTGGTGCTACGCACTCAGCGCCGCGGGCGACGCCATCCGCAGCGGCACCGCGCGCAACGCCCTCGTCATCGGCGGCGAGCGGCTGACCGACTACACCAACCTCGACGACCGGGCGACGGCGGTCATCTTCGCCGACGGGGCCGGCGCCGCGGTCGTGACCGCGTCCGACGTGCCGGCCATCGGCCCCGCCGTGTGGGGCAGCGACGGCGACCTGCACGAGGCGATCGCCATCCCCGAGAACGAGACCGGCATGAGCATGGCCGGCCAGGCGGTGTACCGCTGGGCCACCACGAAGCTCACCGACACCCTGGTCGAGGCGATGCGCCGCGCCGGCGTCGGCCCCGACGACATCGACGTGTTCGCGCCGCACCAGGCGAACCTGCGGATCATCGAGCTCATGGCCAAGCGGCTGAAGCTGCCCGAGCGCACGGTCATCGCCCGCGACATCGTCCGCTCCGGCAACACGTCCTCGGCGTCCGTGCCGCTGGCGCTGGCGGCCCTGCTCGAGAGCGGCGAGGCCAGGAGCGGGGACGTCGCCCTCCTGCTCGGTTACGGCGCCGGCCTCACCTTCGCCGGCCAGGTGGTCGTGCTCCCGTGAGCCGCCCCACCCCAGTTCGCCGGGACACCGTGTCCCGGACGACGAACGGCCCTGTCCAGGGCACCGCCGCGCGCGTGCGAGTGGCGGGCAGGACGGGGTCCTTCTACCGCCCCACCCGAGAGAGAGGACCCGCGTGAGCACCCAGGAGATCCAGTCCGGTCTGGCCGAGATCCTGGAGGAGGTCGCCGGGGTGAGCCCAGCGGACGCCACCCCGGAGAAGTCCTTCACCGAGGACCTCGACGTCGACTCCCTGTCGATGGTCGAGATCGCCACCGCCGTCGAGGACAAGTTCGGCGTCGCCATCCCCGACGACCAGCTCGCCAACATCAAGACGGTGGGCGACGCGATCAGCTTCATCGAGAAGAACCAGGGCTGACCCCCTCGGGTCCCGCCGGCCGACCGCCGGCGGGACCCGATCCCCCCGATCCGGCCCACCCGGCCGTCGTCCGCACGAGGAGATCCCATGAGCCCGTCCACCACCGACGTCGTCGTCACCGGCCTGGGCGCCACCACGCCGCTCGGCGGCGACGTGGCCAGCACCTGGGACGCCCTGCTCGCCGGGCGCTCGGGCGTCAGCCGGATCACCGAGGAGTGGGTGCAGGAGTTCCCGGCCCAGCTCGTCGCCCGCCTGGCCACCGAACCCGCCGAGCAGATCGACCGGGTCCGCGCCCGCCGGCTCGACCGCAGCCAGCAGGTGGCGGTCGTGGCCGCCGAGCAGGCGTGGGCCGAGTCCGGGGCCGGCGACGCCGGTGTCGCCCCCGAGCGGATCGCGGTCGTCTTCGGCACCGGCATCGGCGGGGCGCTGACGCTGCTGGGCCAGGACGACGTCCTCGAGCAGAAGGGGCCCAAGCGGGTCTCCCCCTTCACCATCCCGATGCTGATGCCCAACGGGCCGGCGGCCGCTGTGGGCCTGGCCGTCGGTGCCAGGGGCGGCGTGCACGCACCGGTGAGCGCCTGCGCCTCGGGCGCCGAGGCCATCCGCTGGGGGCTGGACCTGCTGCGGTTCGACCGCGCCGACATCGTGCTCGTCGGTGGCGCGGAGGCCTGCGTCCACCCGCTGCCCATGGCCGGGTTCGCCGCCATGCGCGCCATGTCGACCCGCAACGACGAGCCCGAGCGCGCCTCCCGCCCGTTCGACAAGGGCCGGGACGGGTTCGTCCTCGGCGAGGGCGCGGCCGCGCTCGTGCTCGAGCGGGCCGACTCCGCCGCCGCCCGCGGAGCGCGCGTGCACGCCCGCCTGGCCGGCGCGGGCGCGACCGCCGACGGCTACGACCTGGTGGCCCCCCACCCGGAGGGCGAGGGCGCCGGACGGGCGATCGCCGCCGCGCTGCGCGACGCCGGCCTCTCCCCCGCCGACGTGGGGCACGTCAACGCCCACGCGACCTCCACCCCCGTCGGCGACACCGCCGAGGCCGCGGCCATCCGCTCCTCGCTGGGCGAGCACGTGCTGGTGAGCGCCACCAAGAGCCAGACCGGCCACCTGCTGGGCGCCGCCGGCGCCCTGGAGTCGGTGTTCACGATCCTGGCGCTGCGCGAGCAGATCGTGCCGGCGACGGCGAACCTCGACGACCCCGACGACGACGCCGCCGTGCAGGCCCTCGACATCGTCCGCCGGGAGCCGCGCCGGGCGCAGCTGACCGCGGCGGTCAACGACTCGTTCGGCTTCGGCGGGCACAACATCGCGTTGGTCTTCACCACCGCCTGAAGAAGGACCCCGTCCCTCTCACCCCTCGCAGGCTCGGGGCGAGCCTCCGGACGGGGCCACACGATCCGGAGGAACCCGTGACGACAGTCCAGGCCGCGCCCGCCGTGACGGCCCCCGACCCGCGTGACCCGGAGGACCGGCTGCGGCGGTTCTTCGACGCCGACTCCATGCAGCTGCTCGGCACCCGGGACACCTCCGGGGTGCTGGCCGCCCGCGGCGCGGTGTCCGGCAGCCCCGCCGTCGCCTTCTGCACGGACGCCACGGTGATGGGCGGCGCGATGGGCATCGACGGCTGCCGGCACATCGTCGACGCCATCGACACCGCCCTGCGCGAGCGCGTGCCGGTCATCGGGATCTGGCACTCCGGCGGCGCCCGCCTGGCCGAGGGCGTGACCGCGCTGCACGCCGTCGGCGAGGTCTTCGCGGCCATGGTCCGCGCGTCCGGGCGCATCCCGCAGATCTCCGTGGTGCTCGGCCCCGCGGCCGGTGGGGCCGCGTACGGCCCGGCGCTGACCGACCTGGTGATCATGGGTCCGGCCGGCCGGGTGTTCGTCACCGGGCCGGAGGTCGTCCGCTCGGTGACCGGCGAGAACGTCGACATGGAGAGCCTCGGCGGCCCCGACACGCACGGCCGGCGCAGCGGGGTGGTGCACGTGGTCACCGACTCCGAGCCCGCCGCCCTGGAGACCGCCCGGCTGGCCGTCGACCTGCTCGCGGCGCAGGGCAGCTTCGCCCCGGCCGCCGAGGAGGCGGGGAACGACCTGGCGGCGCTGCTGCCCGAGCAGACCAACCGGGCCTACGACGTGAAGCCGCTCGTCTCCTCGGTGCTCGACGAGCCGGGCCTGGAGCTGCACCCCCGGTTCGCGCCCAACGTCGTCACCACCCTGGGCCGGCTCGCCGGGCGGACGGTCGGCGTGATCGCGAACAACCCGCTGCGGCTCGGCGGCTGCCTGGACTCCGCGTCGGCGGAGAAGGCGGCGCGGTTCGTGCGCATGTGCGACGCCTTCGGCATCCCGCTGGTGGTGCTGGTCGACGTGCCCGGCTACCTGCCGGGCGTGGGCCAGGAGTGGGACGGCGTCGTGCGCCGCGGCGCCAAGCTCCTGCACGCGTTCGCCGAGGCCGTGGTCCCGCGCGTGACGCTGGTGACCCGCAAGTCCTACGGCGGCGCCTACATCGCGATGAACTCCCGCTCGCTGGGTGCCACGAAGGTGTTCGCCTGGCCCGACGCCGAGGTGGCCGTCATGGGCGCCAAGGCGGCGGTCGGCATCCTGCACCGGAAGAAGCTGGCCGCCGCCCCGCCCGGTGAGCGCGAGGCGCTGCACGCGCAGCTGGCCGAGGAGCACGAGCGGATCGCCGGCGGGGTCAACCGGGCGCTGCAGATCGGCGTCGTCGACGAGGTGGTCGAGCCGGCCCGGACGCGGCAGCGGCTCATCGAGGCGCTCGCCGGAGCACCGCTCGGTCGCGGGGCGCACGGCAACATCCCGCTCTGACGAAGGACCCCGTCCACCTCACGCCTCGCACGCTCGGCGCGAGCCTCTGGACGGGGCCGTTCCAGTACCTCACCACGTGGAAAGGCCGTCCCGGCGCCGCTTCCCCGACGGCGCCCGGACGGCCCGCTCCAGGCTACGACGGCTCCCCGACCAGGCCGGGAGTGTCGTGCCCCGATCGTGACCTTCAGACGACCTGGTGCAGCCAGGTGACGGGGCTGCCGTCGCCGGCGTGCCGGTAGACCTCCAGGTCGGCGTCCCACGCGGCGCCCAGCAGCTGGTCGACGCCGTGCCGGAACGCCTCGACGGAGGACGCCGTCGCCGCGAGGTGCCGCAGCTGCTGCTCGGTGACGATGAGGTCGCCGTTGGCGCTGGTGGGCGCGCGGAAGACCCCGTGCCCGGGCACGTAGGACATGCGCTCGCCGTCGTTGCCGTGGCTGGCTTCCTCGGTCACCTCGAAGCGCAGCATCGGCCACGCGCGCAGCGCAGCCACCAGCTTGGCGCCGGTACCGGGCGAACCGGTCCACGCCACTTCGGCACGGTAGGCACCGTGCGCCGCGGGCTGCTCAGCCCACGACAGGGAGACCGGCGCGCCGACGACGCGTTCCAGCGCCCACTCGACGTGCTGGCAGAGCGCCTTCGGGCACGAGTGCACGAAGACGACACCCTGGGTTGACCGTCGCTGCACCGGGCACCTCCATCGACTCGATCGGTCTCGTCTTCCCCTACGGACCCATCGATTCGGTGACGCGCCGTTATCGGCAGTGGCGGAGCAGGGCTCCCGCGACAAGTTTGCACGATGGTGCCCCCATCGCGCCAGCCCGGCTGCGACTCCTGGGACGAAAGTGACAGTTGCGCTCGCCCGGCCGCCGGTGCACCGCTTTGTCGCTGGTCAGCGGGCAATACCATCTGTTACTGGCGGCGTCCACATGCGTCAGCGAATTCACAGGTCCGCCCGGTGGGCCGGAACCATACCGGCCCACGAGGGCTCGGAACGCGAGCGGCCGCGCCCCAGAGCGTCGTTACGCACGGTAGTCGGCGTCCGGGGCGCTCATCCACCCCCAGACGCCTGCGACCAGCGCGTCCTTCTCGCCGCCGACCACGGTGCGTAGCGTCAGGGCCACGAGGCGTGGACGGATCCGGCTCAGGAGTCCAGGACCCCCACCCGGTCGCCGCCGGTGCTCTTCGCCCGGTACATGGCGACGTCGGCCCGGTGCACAGGTCCTCGACGTCGTCGCCCGGCTCGGTACAGGCCGGACCGCAGGCCGACCAGCACGGCCGGGACCGCCGGGCGCGACCGTCGTCCGCAGGCGTGGCCCCAGCCCGCTCGGCGGTCGCGCGCCGGTGTCTCGCTCACGGAGGGGCGATCGGTCCGCGCCCGCCGCCGCGTGACGGCGCGCTCACCCGGGCGGGTGACCGGCACCACGGTGCGCCGTGCCTGCCTCGCGCGGCCTCCGGGTAGGGCCTCCGCGTGGGCGGACACCAGGGCATGGCCGAGGCGGGCCGCGACGCGGTCGCGGGGATGGTGCTGGACGCGTGGGACGCCTTCCTCGCGCAGGCGGAATCGGTGGACCTCGACCGCCGGTCCCGGCTCCCCGGATGGCGGGCCCACGAGATCTGCGTGCACCTGGGCTGCTGGGACGACCACACCGCCCTGCCCGACCTCATCGCCTCGGCCCGGACCGGCGGCGCCGGCACGCCCCCCGACCCGGACGCGGTCAACGCTCGGGTGACCGCCGCCCACCGCGACACCTCCCGGGCGGAGGTGCTGGCCGCCCTGCGCCGCAACCGCGAGGCGACGGCCCGCTACCTGGCCGACGAGCCGGTGGAGCTCGACACCGCACCCGCGGTCTCGGTCGTCGGCCGGCTGCCGCTGCTCAGCGTCGTCCTCGGACAGGCCTACGAGCTCGCCGTCCACGGGCTGGACCTGGTGTCCTGCGGTGCGCCACCACCGCCTGGCCCCGTGTTGCAGTCAGGGCTCGCGGCGCTGACCGACGTGACCGGCGCACTGGCCGCCTCGTCGGGCATCGCCGGCCGCGTCAGCCTGGTGACACCCGACGGCGGCTGGGGGTTCACCGCGGACGACGACGGGTGGCGGGTGCGACGGGTGCCGCCGGGTGTCGTCGAGGGCCCGGCCGTGGAGGCAACCCCCGAGCTCCTGCTCGACGCCGCCGCCGGCCGGGTGAACCCGGTACCGGCGGTGGCCCGCCGCAGACTGAAGGTCCACGACGTGCCCGGGCTCCTGCAGCTGGCGCCGATCGTCCAGCAGGTGCCGGGCATCCCGGGCGGACCGATCCTTCAGCTGGCCGCCCGCACCGTGGGCGGGGCCGGCGGCGCGCTGGGGCGGCTCTTCGGCGGGCGCTGACCCGCGTCCTCGCCCACCTGCTCGCCGGTGCGGGATCGGTACCTCGACACGGCCGCACCGGCAAGCAGCAGCAGCACCAGCACGATGACCACCGGGGCGACCGTGGCGGTCGGCATCCAGGCGACGACCGCGCCGGCCGAGGCGCCGGCGCCCACTTGCACCACCGTGCCGGGTACCAGTCCGACGGCGGTGGCGATGCCGTAGGTCAGCGGCCGTACAGCGCTCAGGCCCGCCGCGTAGTTGACCAGGACGAAGGGCACCATCGGGACCACCCGGCTCAGCACCACCGCGACGAAGCCCCGGTCGCTGGAGAACCGGTCCACGCGGCCGAGCCGCGGCCCCGCCAGCCGCTCCACGGCCGGGCGACCCAGGCCCCGCGCGAGCCAGAACGCACCGGTCGCCGCCAGGAAGGCACCGGTGTAGGCGACCGCGAAGCCCGCGCCGAACCCCAGGACCGCTCCGGTCAGCGCCGCCAGCACCGACCGTGGGACGGGCGCGAGCAGGACCACCCCCTGCGCGGCGATCAGCAGCAGCCACGTCCGGAGGCCGCCGCCGTCGGCCCACGAGCGGACCTGCGCCAGGGTGGGCACGTCGACGGCGAGGGCGGCGACCACGCCGGCCGCGAGCAGCGCGACGAGGAGCCACGCCCGCAGCCACGGGCTCGCCCCCGCCGTCGTCCGCACGTGCTCATCCTGACCGATGGCGTCAACCAGCCTCAGCCGCAGCTGCCGCCGAGGGTGATGCCGCGCTGGGCCAGCCACGGCACCGGGTTGGACCGGTTGGCGTACAGGCCACCGAGGTGCACCTCGAAGTGCAGGTGCGGGCCGGTGGACTGGCCCCGGTTGCCCACCTCGGCGATCTGCTGCCCACCGCTGACGACCTGGCCCGGCGAGACGAAGAACTGGTTCACGTGCCCGTAGACGGTGATGGCCCCGTCGTGGTGCTGGATGGCGACGGCGAGGCCGAACCCGCTGGCCGGCCCGGCCTGCAGCACGACCCCGGGCTCCGGCGTGAAGATCGGGGTGCCGATCGGCGCGGCGATGTCCACGCCGAGGTGCTGGGTACCCCACCGGCTGCCGTAGCAGGAGGTGACCCGCCCCTGGGTGAGCCGGCCGGCCCCGGCGGTCGCGGGAGCCGCCGCCACGGCCGCCTGCTCGGTGGCCTGCTGCTCGGACCAGGCGGCGACGGGGTCGGCCGTGCCGCGGAGGCTGAGCATGCGGATCTCCGCCTCGCGCAGCTGCTCGTCCAGCGCCGCCTTCTCGGCGGTGAGCGCATCGAAGTCGGTCTGCGCGGCCGCGAGGAGGGCGTCGACCTCCGCCTGCATGCCCTGGGCCTTGCGCGCTGCGGCATCCCGCTCGGCGACGGCGGCCTTCGCCTCCTGGTCGAGCCGGGCCTCGCGGGCCTCGGCCACCCGCAGGTCCTCGAGCACCTGCGCGCGATCCTCACCGAGGAGATCGAGCGTCGCGGCCTGCTGGAGGAGCTCCCCCGGGCCGTCGGCGTGCAGCACCATCTCCAGCTGCTTCATGGACTTGTCGCTGCCCATGTAGGCCTCCCGGCCGAGGGCGGCTACCTCACCCTGGGTACTCGCCACGGCCTCCCGGACGGCGGCGAGCTCGGCGGCGATGGCGTCGGCGTGCTCGCGGGCGCGGTCGAGCTCGGCCTGCGCGGCGAGCACGGCGCCGCTGGCCTCCTCTGCCCGGAGGGTGAGCTGCTGCAGGCGCTCCTCTGCGTCGCGCACGCGCTGCTCGATGTCGGCGACCTCCGCCTCGACGCGGTCGTGCTCGCTGCGCGCGTCGCCCGGCGCGGCCGCCGCGGTCGACGTCCCGAGCAGTGCGAGCGCCAGCAGTGCGGTGGCGGCGGTGGCCGCCCGACGGGTGCGGCTGAGGGCCCGGCGCGCGGGCGCGGCCGGGACGTGGTGGCGCAGGTGGTGCGAGGTCGCCAAGGCGACGGTCTCCGTTCCTCTATCCGCCTACCAGGTCAGCTGACGGGTTCGGGCCGGAACATGCCCTACCTGCCTGCCCGTGGTGGCGCAGGCGGGATTCACCCCAGAGAACGTGGGTCCCCGGTCCCCGCGGCGGTGAAGCCGCAGAGTTCGGCGGGGCCCGTCCGAGCCCCCGGGTTTCGGGAGCGGGATCGGATGGGCCGCGAGAGACGGTACAAGCGGATCGCCCGAATGTCACAGGGGGGTAACGGACCTTGTCAGTTCGCCCCACCGGCCCCAGGACGTGGCTGCGGCGCCGCGGCGCCGTCTGGCAGGCTGGCGGGTCCGGGGCGGTAGCTCAGCTGGTCAGAGCATGGGACTCATAATCCCTGGGTCGTGGGTTCGAGCCCCACCCGCCCCACCTCTCCCAGGCCCGCGGTGTCGTGCCTGGCGCTCGCGCCTCCCTGTCCGCGTGAGCAAGGACACGGCTCCCAATGGGTGTGGGCACCTCGGCGTCAGCGGTGCGCCACACCGGCGCCGCGGCCGGAAGGCGACCGGCGCGCCTCTGCACCGCCGCCTTCATGACGTGGCGTAATTGATGCGTGACAGAACGTTCAGCCGCCGTCGGTTCGACCGGTGGTGTCACCGCCGCAGCCCCGGACGCGGCGTCCGAGCGGCATCTGCAGCGCCTGCCCGGCTCTCCTCGAGGGCCGGTCTCGTGCTCGCCGTCGCCACCGCCGTCCTGACCGATGCCGGCGGCGGCGTCCATGCCGCCGACCGCCTCGTCCAGACCCCGCTCGACCTGATCTGAGGACCGACGCCATGAACAAGCGCAACCTGGCCGTCCTGGCGGCCCTGACCCTGATCGGCGGCGCCGGACTCGCCGACGCCGTCCTCGCAGCCCCTCGGCCCGTCACATCGCACACGCAGGCCGCCGCCGTGCTGCTCGCCCCGGCCGATCTCACCGGCGAGGCCGTCGATCAGCGGGCTTCGCTGGACTGGACGGGGGTGCCCGGGGCCCGCGACTACCTCGTCATCGACGTCACCTCCGGCGCCGCCGGTCGCATCGTGGGCTCCACCGGCGCCACCGCCTGGACGTCGCCCCGGCTGCCGCTGTCCACCCCGCGGTACGCCTTCGTGGTCGTGCCGCGGGACCACGCCAAGGTGCAGGGTGAGCGGACGGAGCCGGTGCACATCTACCCCGGCGGCCAGCCGGCCGAGGCGGCCCCGGTCACCACGACGCCCCCGCCCGAGCCCACCACCACCGAGCCGCCGGCGCCGTCCACGGAGCCCACCACGCCTCCGACGACCACGACGCCGACGACCACGACGCCCCCGCCCGCGACCGACCCCGAGTCCGACCCCGAGCCCGAGCTGCCCGCCGTCCAGCCCACGCGGGTCTGGGGCTACGACGCCACGACGCTGGTCCCCGGCCCCTGGCCCGAGATCCACGCCCTCCGGTCGGACCAGTACGGCACCACCACGGCCAACCCGTACCCCGGCTCGGAGCGCACCGCCTTCTTCACCGTGCAGCGCGGCGACACCGGCTGGAACGGCACGCACGGCACCCTCCGCTCCGAGGTCCGCGACTCGATCGCCGCCTCCGGCGACGTCCGGCCCGGCGACGAGCAGTGGTGGGCCTGGTCCACGTTCTTCCCGGCCGACTTCGACTGGGACGAGCGCGGCCAGTTCCTGATCTACACGCAGTGGCACCAGACGGTGAACTCCGGCAACCCCAACGTGCACTTCTGGTCGGACGTGAACGAGAACCTCATGGTCGACGTCCGGGGTGGCACGGGCGGCAGGACCGCCGGCGACGCGCAGTACGTCCGGACCTTCAACCTCGGCACGATCGACAAGGGCGCCTGGAACGACCACACCGTCCGGTTCATCTGGTCCCCCGACCCGGCGAAGGGCCTCATCGAGGTCTGGCACCAGGGCGAGAAGGTCCTGTCCGAGCGGGTCGCCAACCTGTACGAGGGGCAGTCCGTCTACATCAAGCAGGGCATCTACTCGGCGGCCGGGACCTACCGGACGCACTACCTCCAGCACTCCCCGATCGGCTTCGGCCCGACGCGCGAGTCCGTCGCGTCACTGAACGCGATGGACTGACCTGCTCGGCTCGCCGGGTCCGGCGAGCAGGCCCGACCGTCATGGGGTCGCTGCCCGCAGTCCGGAGCTCTCCGGACTGCGGGCAGCGCGCGGCCCCTGCGGTCGGCGTCTAGGTCACGGCCTCCGCCACCAGGTCGGCCAGGGCGCGGGCGCCCGCCTCCGTCGGATGGACCCCGTCCCGGGTCAGGTCGCGGTCACCCAGCACGCCGGCGAAGTCCACCAGCTCGACGCCCGTCCTGTCCGCCAGCCGGCGGACCGCGGCGTTCAGGGCCGTGGCGTCCGTGTCCGTCCACGGCTGCACCGTCGCCAGCAGCACCGTGCCCGCGGCCTCCTGCCCCAGCCGGACCGCCCGGCGCAGGTTCGCCACCGTCTCCCTCGTCGGCACCCCGAGGCGGAGGTCGTTCGTGCCGGCCTGGATGACCAGGACATCGACCCGCGGCGCGTCGGCCTCCAGACGCCCCAGCACCTCCGCCGCCGTCTCCCCGGCCACGGCCGCGTTCGCGCCGTCGGTGAACTCGTCGGAGCAGACGAGGTGGGAGTACCAGGAGCGGCCGCCGTGGAAGCCGAACCGGGGCTCGCTGTCCGCGCGGCTGATCGAGTCCCCGTACACCGCCAGCGACCGGCTCCCCTCGTCGCCCACCCACGTGACGCACTCCGCGTGCACGGCGCCCCGGGCGACGACCCGCGTCGGGCTGCCCGGGATCAGGACCGACAGGACCAGGGCGAGCCCGACGATCCCGCCGGTGATCGCGATCGTGCGCCGCCGCGACATGCCTCAGGACGCTAGCGGACCGCACGCCTCCTCCTCAGCCCGCGACCAGCAACCACAGCGGCACGGTCCCGAGCGCGGCCGTCGTCGCCAGGGAGATGTGCGCGGAGACGAACCCGCCGTTGCCGCCCATGCGTGCCGTCAGCACGTAGGACGCCGTGGCAGGCGGCACGACGGCGAACGCGAGGACGACGGCGCGCTGGTCGCCCTCGATGCCCAGGAGCGCCACGAGGGCCAGCGCCGCCGCGGGCACCGCGAGCAGCTTGACCGCCGTCAGGTAGCCGGAGAGCGCCCACTCCCGGCGGGCCAGCTCGCCGATCCGCAGCGCCGCACCCACCGTCAGCAGCCCCATGGGCACGGCCGCGGCGGCGATCCGGCCGAGCGTGGCGTCGACCGGTTCCGGCAGCACCAGGCCGGCGGCGTTGCCGGCGAGCCCGGCGACGGTCGCCACGATCAGCGGGTTGCGGACGACGGCCCCGAGCACGCCGAGAACGGCGCCGCGTCCGCTCGCCGCAGTGGTGCCTCCCGCGAGCGCCAGCACCGCGAGGACGTTGACCGCGGGCACGGTGACGCCCAGCAGGACGCCCATCAGCGCGAGCGCGGCCGGCCCGCGGTCGTCGACGAGGGCCAGCGCCAGGAAGGAGTTGAAGCGGAACGCCGTCTGCCACCCCGAGGCCGCGGTCACCCGGTCGATGCCCGGGAACCACCGCACGAGCGCGCCGAGCAGCGCGCCCGCCGCGATCGCCCCCACCGCCGCCAGCAGGGCCACCCCCGTACCGGCCGCGGCGACGTCGGCGGCGAGCGTGGTGCGGAGCAGCAGGGCCGGGAACAGCACGAAGTACACGAGGCGCTCGAGCTCCGCCCAGAATCCCGGGGACCGCCAGGCCCAGCGGCGCAGCACCAGCCCCAGGACGATGAGGGAGAACTCCGGCAGCACCACCGCCGCCCCCTGCACCACGGCAGACTAGCCAGCGCGGCCACGTCACCTCCGGCCGATCTCGTAGACGTGCGCGACGACCGACGCCGGCTCGCCGGGCGGCACCAGGAAGGGCGCGGCGGCGGCGCGGAACGCGGCCAGCGACGGGTCCTCCCCGGCATCGACCGCCCGGGCGGCGGGCCGGTACGCGGCCCCGATGGCGTGGTTGTCCGCGACGCTGCCGTGCTGCGCCGCGAAGGTCACGGTGGTGACGTTCGGGCTGTCGTCGTTGGCGCGGCTGTCCAGCTGCGGGACGAGGTCGTGGCGGTTCTCCAGCGCGAGGAGCTGCACCTCCGGCGGGACGTCGACGCGGGCGACGGGTGCCCCGACGGTGACCACGGCGCGCACGTCGAACCCGAAGCCCGGGCCGCCGGCGTCCGCGGCCGCCTGCGCGGCCACCATCCCGCCCTGGCTGTGCCCGACCAGCAGCACGGGGTCCGACGGCTCCGCACCGGCCCGGTGGAGCGCCTCGGCGATCCCCGCCTGGCGCGTCGTCGTGTCACCGCCGAGCACCCGGAGGCTGGTCCCGAGGTCGTGGGTCCGCGGGTGGACCGTGCCCGACGGCGCGTTCCAGACGCCGGTGCCGGGGATGTCGACGACGTAGGCGGTGCCACCGTCGGCGCGGGTGAGCACCCGGACGGCGATCGTGTCGCGCGCCGGGCCGGACTTCCGTGCCCGGACCTCGAGCGCGCCCAGCAGGTCGTCGATCCCGCGGGGTGGCGCGGTCGCGGGACCGCTGACGTCGTCGGGCAGCCGCGTGACCACCGGGGCCCCGTCGGGCCAGAGCCGTCCGAGCCGGCGGGCCGCGGCGCCGACGTCCTCACCGCCGAGCCAGCGGCCGGTGGGGCCGACCGCGAGACCGCCGGCCATGGTGGCCGCACCGGGCAGCGCGCCCATCGCGTCGTCGACCAGCCCCGGGCGGTCGGTCAGCCAGCGCTCGGGGTCGGCGAGCAGCGCGGTGACGTCGGCGGCCGCGCCGGTCGGGTCGCTGACGGCCCGCCCGGCAGTGCCCAGGACGAGGGCCGCCGTCGTGACCGGCCAGAGGCAGCCGGCCGCCCACTCCAGGTCGTCGGCCAGCTCGGCGAGCGCGCGGTCGGCCGCCTCGTAGGCCGCGGCCGCGTCCTTCAGCGCGACGGCCCGCGCCGCGAACCGCACCGCGAGCGCGGTCAGTCCGCGCGGACCGTCCAGCGCCTCCAGCAGGGCGGCACCCACCCGCGCCACGCCCGCAGGGTCCAGGAGCGCGGAGGCCAGCAGGTCGGGGTCGGCGAGCACCAGGTGGCACGCCGCGCTGGTGCGGGCGAGCAGTTCGGCCAGGCCCGCGCTGCTCCGTCCCAGGGTGACGAGGTCGGCGAGCTCCGCCTCGACGCCGCCGGCCCCGCCGCTGACCGAGAGCTCGGGGGCGGTCACCACAGGCCCGCGCCGCTCAGCCGGGCCGGCACCGCGCGCCAGGCGTCGGCACCCGCCTCGGGGAGTTCGCCCAGAACCTCACCCACCTGCTCGAGCGCGTTCTCCCCGCGGGCGGCCCGCTCGGCCAGCCACGACCGGACCGCCCGCTCCGCCCGGGCGATCGCGGCGAGCCGGGCGCGCACCTCGTCGGCGTGCCGGCGCAGCAGCTCCGCGGCCCGCTCGATCGCCTCGGCCGCGGCGTCGACGTCCGCGCAGTCCCGCGCCTGCTGGCGCCGGTACGCCGTGGCGGCGTCGGACACCCACTGGGCCCGCCGGCCGTCGCGCCGGTGCTCCTCCCCCGCTTCCCGCACCTCCCGCGCACGCCGCACGAGCTCGGCCGCCAGCGCGTCGAGCGCCTCGGGGTCCCCGTACCGGATCACCGCCGCTCCTCCCCTGGTCCCGCGATCGAGGCGGAGACGTCGAGGCGGAGGCTAGGAGCGCGGGCGCACCCCGCGACGGGCTCCGGTCGGGCCTGTGGGAAGCCACCGGGGCTGTTGATGGATGCTGACCGGGTGACCGGCGAACCCGTTACCGACGCCCACGTGCAGGCCGTCCTGGACATCCCGCTCCACCGGTTCCTCGGGGTGGAGCTGCGCGACGCCGGGAACCCGGCGGCCGGCATCCGCTTCCCGGTGGGCCCCGCCGCGCAGAACCCGGCGGGGCTGCTGCACGGCGGCGTCGTCTACGCCCTCCTCGACGTCGCCTCGTTCCTGGCGCTGCTGCCCTCCCTCGGCGACGGCGAGCACGCGGTCACCCACGACGTCTCCGCCTCGCTGCTGCGACCGGTGGCCGCCGACTCCACCGTGGAGGTGACGGCGACCGTGCTGCGCCGCGGCCGGGCGGTCGCGTTCATGCGGGCGGAGGCCACCGTGGACGGCGTCCTCGTGGCGACCGGTCAGGTCACCAAGACCGTCGTCCCCCCTCGCTGAGGGGCCTCACCACAGCGAGAGCGACCGCCGGAAGATGCCGGCGAGGTCGTCCTCGGTGACGGCGCGCGGGCAGGTGGCCAGCAGCCGCTGCTGCTTCATCGCGCCGTCGACGAGGTCGGGGACGTCGCCCTCGCCGAAGCCGACGGCACCCACCCCGTTGGGGATGTCGATGTCGCGCATCAGGTCGGCGAGCACGGTGGGCAGGAACTCCGCCAGGTCCGCGGGGCGGTCGGCACCCGGCGCCAGCAGCTCGGCCGCCCGGACGTGCCGCTCCGGGGACGCCTCGAAGGTGAACCGGAAGGCCTCCGGCGCGGTGAGGGCGACCGACATCCCGTGCGGGACCATCGCCTCGTCGCCCGGGTAGTCCTTGGGGTGGAAGTCCTTCACCTGCCCGGCGATGGGATAGGCATTGGCGTGCGGGATGTGCACGCCGGCGTTGCCGAAGCCCATGCCGGCGAAGGTGGCCGCGATCGCCATGTCCGACCGCGCCTGGACGTCGTCCCCGTTGCGGACGGCGGTGCGGAAGGACCCGGCGAGCAGGGTGAGCGCCTTCTCCGACCACATGTCCGAGATCGGGTTGGAGCCGCAGTAGGGCACCCGCTCCTCGGGGGACTTGTGCTCGTAGGTGGTGTACCAGCGGGCGGTGTAGCTCTCCAGCGCGTGGCAGAGGATGTCCATGCCCGACGCCGCGGTCACGCCGGAGGGCTGGCTGCGGGTGAGGTCGGGGTCGATGACGGCCAGGGTGGGGCGCAGCCGGGCGTGGCTGATGCCGGTCTTCACCCGGGCCGAGATCACATCCATCACGCAGATCGTCGTGCTCTCCGACCCGGTGCCCGTCGTCGTCGGGACGGCGACCAGCGGCTTGAGCGGCTCCGACGGCGCCTGCCCCTTGCCGACCGGGACGTTGACGTAGTCCATCAGCTCACCGGGGTTGGTGGTGAGCAGGTTGATCGCCTTGGCCGTGTCGATGCTCGACCCGCCACCGACGGCGACGAACGCGTCCCAGGGACCCGACGACCGGGCCTCGTCGATGGCAGCGACCAGGCTCTGGTCGGTCGGCTCGACGTGGACGCCGTCGAACACCCGCGCCTCGATGCCGAACTGCGCCATCTGGTCGGCCACCCGCTGCGGGTGCCCGGTGGCCGCGACCCCCGGGTCGGTCACGACGAGGACCCGCCGCACGCCGTACCGGCTGAGGTCGAAGCCGATCTCGTCGGAGGCGCCGTTGCCGAACTTCAGCTGCGGAGCCCCGTAGGTGAAGACGGACTCGGGGTTGCCGGGCACGGTGCTGGTGGTCAAGGGGGCTCCCTGCGGCTCGGTCGGCGTCGGTTGCACCGAATGTTGCACGCCGGTTGTGGTCGGCACCACAGCGGCGAATAGTCCAGGTCACCGCCCCGCCCGTCGACGGACGGGCCCCTCGACCAGCCCGGAGGCCTCTGTGACCGACACCCCCGCGACCGCGCCCTACCTCGGTGAGCTCCTCAAGGACGCGCCCACCAACTGGGGCAAGTGGGGGCCCGACGACGAGGTCGGCGCGCTGAACTACCTCGGTCCCGAGCAGGTGCTCGCCGCGGTCAAGCTCGTGCGCTCGGGCAAGGTCTTCACGCTGCAGCGCCTCATCGGTGACCCCAAGGGCGACCCGGTGTGGCCCGGCCGCACCCCCGCCGTGCGCACCCAGGTGCTGGACGAGAGCGACTGGGACGAGGGGGGCAAGGGCGCCCAGTACCCCGGCGGCCTGCACTACGCCGACGACAAGATCGACGCCTACCTCCAGGGCTCCACCCAGTACGACGCCCTCGGCCACCTCTGGTACGACGGGAAGATCTACAACGGCTACGACGCCCGGACCACGGTCGGCGGGCTGGAGAAGGCCAGCGTCGCGCCGATCGCCGAGCGCGGCGTCGTCGGCCGTGCCGTGCTCCTGGACATGGCGCGCTTCCGCGGCAAGCCCACCCTCGACAAGGGCGAGACCTTCACCCACGAGGACCTCGTCGCCTGCGCCGAGGCGCAGGGCACGCCCATCCAGAAGCGCGACATCCTCGTCATCCGCACCAACTTCCTGCAGCTCTTCCACGAGCAGGGCGAGGCCTTCTACGAGGGCTTCAACGAGCCGGGGCTGGTCTACTCCCCCGAGCTGGTGCGGTGGTTCCAGGACATGGAGATCCCCAACCTGGTCACCGACACGATCGCCAACGAGGTCACCTTCGACCCCAACAACGGCGTCGCCCTGGTGCTGCACAACGCGCTGATGCGCAACCTCGGGGTCACCCTCACCGAGATCGCCGACCTCGAGAAGCTGGCCGCCGACTGCGCCGAGGACGGGCAGTACGCGTTCCTGTACGTCGCCGCCCCGCTGAAGGTCGCGAAGGCGGCCGGCACCCCCGTCAACCCCGTCGTCATCAAGTGAGGCCGCGGTCGTGACCGGCTACGACGACCGGCCCTGGCTGGCGCTCTACGGCGACCAGCCGGCCGACTACCCGATCGAGTACGACACCGCCCTGGACATGTTCCGGGCCGGGGTCGAGCGGGACCCGCTGGGCGTCGCGCTGCGGTACTTCGACGGGACGATCACCCGCCGGGAGCTCGACGAGCTCAGCGACGCGCTCGCCGTCGGCCTGCTCGAGCGCGGGTTCGGGCCGGGCGACCGGCTGGCGGTCTACCTGCAGAACGTGCCGCAGTTCGTGATCGCCATGGTCGCCGCCTGGAAGGCCGGCGGGATCATGGTGTCGATCAACCCGATGAGCCGGGCCCGCGAGCTCTCCTACCTGCTCGCGGACTCCGGGGCCACGGTGCTGCTGGCCCTGGAGACGCTCTACGACGAGGTCGCGCGCGAGGTCGTGCCGGACACCGACGTCCGCCTCGTCCTCACCACGAGCGAACTGGAGTTCCAGACGCGGGACGACGAGCGGCTCTTCGCCGGCATCAGCCGGCAGCGGCACGAGGGGACGACGGACTTCGCCGAGTTCGTCGCCGTCCACCGCGGCCGGGTGCCACCGCCGGTCGGCCTGCGCTCCGACGACGTGGCGTTCCTGACCTACACCTCGGGGACCACCGGCGTGCCCAAGGGCGCGATGAACACCCACCGGAACGTGGTCTTCACGGCACAGGTCTACCGCGACTGGGTGCACGCCGGCCGGGACGGCGCGATCTTCGGCGTCGCCCCGCTGTTCCACATCACCGGGCTGATCGGGCACATCGCGGTCAGCCTGCTGGTGCCGGCGCCGCTGGTGCTGGCCTACCGGTTCGAGCCCCAGGTCGTGCTCGACGCCTTCGCCGAGCACCGCCCGGCGTTCACCATCGGGGCGATCACCGCGTTCAGCGCACTGCTCAACGCCCCGGGCTTCACGCGTGACCACTTCGACTCGTTCACCTCGATCTACTCCGGCGGTGCGGCCATCTCGCCGACCGCCGAGCAGAACTTCCTGGCCGCCACCGGCAAGCAGGTGCACAACGCCTACGGCCTGACCGAGACGACCTCGCCGATGACGGTGACGCCGTTCGGGTCGCCGTCGCCGGTGGACCCGGTCTCGGGTGCGCTGTCGGTCGGTGTCCCCGCTCCGAACACGGTGGTGCGCATCCAGGACGACGACGGCCGCGACCTGCCCCTGGGCGAGATCGGCGAGATCGTCGCCGAGGGGCCGCAGGTCGT
This sequence comes from Blastococcus sp. SYSU DS0616, assembly GCF_054051015.1. Classification (NCBI taxonomy): domain Bacteria; kingdom Bacillati; phylum Actinomycetota; class Actinomycetes; order Geodermatophilales; family Geodermatophilaceae; genus Blastococcus; species Blastococcus sp. SYSU DS0616. The sequence continues at coordinate 105,362 of NZ_JBJHAJ010000005.1, read as the reverse complement.
GGCCGGCTACTGGGGCAAGCCGGAGGAGACGGCGGCCGGCCTGCCCGGCGGTGCGCTCAAGAGCGGCGACGTCGGCTTCATGAACGACGAGGGCTGGGTGTTCATCGTCGACCGCAAGAAGGACATGATCAACGCCTCGGGCTACAAGGTGTGGCCGCGGGAGGTCGAGGACGTGCTGGCCGAGCACCCCGCCGTCCGCGAGTCGGCGGTGGTCGGCGTGCCCGACGAGAAGCGCGGCGAGACCGTGAAGGCGTTCGTCAGCCTCAAGCCAGGGGCGAGCACGACGTCGGAGGAGCTGATCGCGCACTGCAAGGAGCGCATGGCCGCCTACAAGTACCCGCGCAGCGTGGAGCTGGTCGACGAGCTGCCCAAGACGGTGACCGGCAAGATCCTGCGCCGGGAACTGCGGGGTCGGTGACGCCTCCGAGAAACGAGGGCGGTGCCGTTTCGGAAGCCCTCCCGGATCGCCCACCGGACGGCTAGCGTCCAGCTGCTCCTTCCCGGCCGTTCCCCCGGCTCGTCGATCCTGGCGGTGATGACGATGACCACCCCGCCCCAGCCCCCCGCCGGGGATGTCCCGGTCCCGGGGGTGGATGCCGCGGCACCCACCTTGGGCGCCCCCGGGGTGCGGCGGCCGTCGCCGGTCCCCCGGGATCCCTCGGCCGTCCGGCACGCGGCGCCGGCACGCGGGCGCTTCGTGCCGAGGCGGGCGACGGCTCCGACCTCGCCATCGACCCGCCGCGCCGCGGAGGCGGCGGCCCTCCGCCGGTTGCGTGCCCTGGGCGTGGTGACGGGCGGGCTCGGGTCCGCCGCGCTGGTCGCGCTGAGCGGGGCCGGCCTGCCCGCGGCCGGGTCCGCCGGCCTGCAGGTGGCGGCGGACGACCGGGCGGAGACGCGGATCTGGCTGCTCCCCCCTGAGGGAGGCAGCGGCATGGGGCCGCTTGTGATCCCGACCATCGGCGCTCTCCCACCCGGCGACGAGGACTGGTTCCTGCCCGGTGCTCCCACCGCCGGCGTTCCCCGCCCCGTACCGCCGGCCCCCGGGGACGCGGGAGGGCGGCCCGCGCCGCCGTCTCCGTCGCCGTCGCCGACCCAGACGCCGGAGCGATCCCACGACGACCCGGGCGAGCCGCTCGACGAGGAACCCGCCGGCGACCCGGTCCCCGCCGCCGTCGAGGCCACACCCTCCCCCGGCCCCACGTCAGCTCCGTCCGCGTCCCCGGACCCGGCGTCCTCGCCACCGCTGCCCGCCCCGGCACCCCTGACCACCCCGGCATCGCCGGCGGTGCCGCCACCCGGCGAGCCGCCCACCGAGCCCCCCTCACCGCCGTCCACCGAGCCACCACCCACCGAGACGCCCGAGCCACCACCCACGGAACCGCAGCCCACCGAGACCCCCGAGCCACCACCCACCGAGACGCCCGAGCCACCACCCACCGAGACCCCCGAGCCACCACCCACCGAGACCCCCGAGCCACCACCCACCGAGACCCCCGAGCCGGCCGTGGTCCTCGTGCCCGGTGCGCCGCTGGAGGTGCGGGATCCCGCGACGAGCGACCTGGTCCTCACCGTCACGGTGGAGGAGGTGCTGCCCGGCGTGAGCTGCGCCGACGCCGCCGTCGTCCCCAGCAACGGGTCGCTGGTCGCGGTCCGGATCACGGTGACCACCGGCGCCGACCTCTCCGCGTTGGGGAGCGAGCGCAGCGTGGCGGCCGGGGACTTCCGCCTGGTCGGGGACGACGGCACGGTCGTCGCCGGCGGCTCCCCGGCCGGGGTGTGCGACACCGGCGCGGCGCCCTTCCCGGCGGCTCCGCTCGGACCGACCCAGGAGCTCACCGGCACGGTGGTGCTGGACGTGCCCGGGCTGTCGGGGACCGTGCTCTACCGCCCGGGGTGGCTGGCCCCCGGAGACGAGTGACGACCGGGGGGCGGCGGGCGCCGCACTGCGGCAGGGTGGGGGCATGACGACGGAGCACGAGACGCCGCAGCCCCGCGACATCGCCCTGGAGCAGGAGTCGCCCGAGATGGCGGCATCCCTGGAGGAGCAGAGCGCGCCCCGCGAGGCCCCGCAGGGCGACGAGGGCGACGTCGAGGGCCACCCCTCCTAGGTGCGCCGGACGGCGGTCAGCTGCCGGGCCGGGATGCGGCCGGCCGCGACGTAGTACAGCGTCGTCCCCACCGCGAGCGGGGTGTCCCAGGGCGGGCTCACCGCGAGCCCGTCGGGGCCGCGCACCGCCAGCACGGTCGCCCCGAAGGCCTCGCCGAAGTGCCGCTGGCACTCGCCGAACGTCGCGTGCGGGAAGCCGGCCGGCACCGTCAGCGAGTAGGTGTTCCGCCCGCCGTGGGTCATCAGCTCGCTGTAGACCTGGGTGATGCCAGGGTCGTTGGCCTCCTCGGTGAGCAGGGACGGCATGTGCCACTGGACGCCCTGCACGCCGGCGCTGACGTAGCGCAGCGTGTCTCGCCGCTCGAGGTCGCGCAGCGCCGCGACGAGGTGGACCCCGGGGTGGGCGTGCTCGGCGGCCACCACGACGGCGAGCGTCTCGTTGTCATCCCGCACGTCGACGACCACCGTCCGGGCCCGCGGCACGCACGCCCGCTGCATGACGTCCTCGTGGGTGAGGTCGCCGCGGACGAAGTGCACCGCCGGCTGGTCGGGCATGGGGTTCTCCATGACGTCCTCCCAGGCGCACAGCGCGACCTGGGTCCGCCCCTCGGCGGTCAGCTCGGCGACGATCCGCTCGGTGCGCCCGGGCCAGTAGCCCAGCAGCACCACGTGGTCGGACAGGTCCAGGGGAACCACACCTCTCAGACGGCGGCCCCGCAACGACTGCAGGGCCTCGGACAGCCGGGTGAACAACAGGGTCAGGGTGACGATGCCGCCCACGATCACGTAGGCGCCGATGACCCGGCCGACGACGGAGCTGGGGAAGACGTCGCCGTAGCCCACGGTCGCGGCGGTGACGAGGAAGTACCACCAGTAGGTGCCCGGCGCGGTGATGTCGCTGCCCACGGGCTCGACCAGCGCCATCGCCAGCCAGCTGGAGAGGAAGACGAACACCGCGACCGCCAGCGGCAGCCGCCAGCCGGTCAGGCGCAGCCGGACGAACCGCGTGAAGCGGTGGAGGAGGAACGGCAACGGAGCTCCAGGGGCAGGGACCGGGACGACGCAAGCTACCGCGGCGCGCCCCGGGCAGTGCCGCACCGACCACGCGCCGCGACCAGCGCGATCAGCAGCCGCGCCGCCCCGGCGACGCACCGGACGACGGGCAGCATGCACCTGTTCGTCGTACGTTCGGGACCGTGACCGTCGACAGCCCTGACTTCTACGCCATCGATGACCTCCTCGAGCCGGAGGAGATCGAGATCCGCGACCGGGTCCGGGCCTTCTGCGACGCAGAGGTCACCCCGCACATCAACGACTACTGGGAACGCGCGGAGTTCCCCTTCGAGATGGCGCAGAAGCTCGCCGGGCTCGGCGTCGTCGGCGGCACCATCGAGGGCTACGGCTGCCCCGGCATGAGCAACGTCGCCGCGGGCCTGGTCGCCGCGGAGCTGGCGCGCGCCGACGGCAGCATCGGCACCTTCAACGGCGTGCACAGCTTCCTGGCGATGCAGTCGATCGCCGTCCTCGGCGACGAGGAGCAGCGCGAGCGCTGGCTGCCCGAGATGGTGCGTCTCGAGAAGATCGGGGCGTTCGGTCTGACCGAGCCCAAGCACGGCTCCGACGCCGTGGGCCTGGAGACCTCGGCCCGCCGCGACGGTGACGCCTTCGTGCTCAACGGGCAGAAGAAGTGGATCGGCAACGGCACGATCGCCGACTACGTGATCATCTGGGCACGCGGCGAGGACGGGAAGGTCGGCGGTTACGTCGTCGAGAAGGGCACGCCGGGCTACGAGGCGACGGTGATGACCGGCAAGACGGCGCTGCGCGCGGTGTGGCAGGCCGAGATCACCCTGACCGACGTGCGGGTTCCGGTCGAGAACAAGCTGGCCAACTGCCACTCGTTCAAGGACGTCTCCTCGATGCTCGACCGGACTCGCTACACGGTCGCCTGGCGGGCGCTCGGCCTGGCGACGGCCTCCTACGAGCTGGCCCTCGCCCACGCCCTGCGACGCGAGCAGTTCGGGCAGCCCATCGCCGGCTTCCAGCTGGTGCAGGACAAGCTCGCCCGCATGCTGGCCGAGATCACGTCGATGCAGCTGATGTGCTGGCGGCTGTCGAAGCTCGCCGACGCCGGCCGGATGACGGCCGCCATGGCGTCGCTGGCGAAGATGAACCACGCGGCCAAGGCCCGGGCGATCGTCGCCGACGCGCGGGACATCCTCGGCGGTGACGGGATCCTGCTCGACCACCACGTCGCCCGTCACCACGCCGACATGGAGGCGATCTTCACCTTCGAGGGCACCGACTCGGTGCAGGCGCTGATCGTCGGCCGGGCGATCACCGGGCTGTCGGCGATCAGCGGCCGGAAGCCCGAGCAGCGCTGAGCCGGTCGGCCGGCTCCGGCCGGCCGACCAGGGGGCCCGGGGTCAGCGGGCGGTGGTCAGCCGGCTGTCGACGGCGGTGAGGCGCGCGCACTCCGGGCAGCCGGTGCGGCCCACGCCGACGCGCTGCCACTTCTGCGTGCCCCAGACCTGGACGATGGCCCCGCAGACGGCCAGCTCCACCTCGCCGTCGAGCTCGGCCGGCGGGCGGTGGGCCTCCACGGCGTGCCACGGGTAGCTCGGTTCGGTGCGCGGCCCGCCGGACCAGCGGTCGGGACGGGCGAAACCCACGGCGTACGTGCTCACCTGCAACCAGTGCCCCACGTCACGGCCGGTCAATCACCACGATCGGGCGAAAGCGGCTCCCCGCCGACCGCCGTCGCCACCACGCTGCGCGACCGACCCGCCGGTGCCGCCGTCACCGGCGGTCACCCCGCCGGGGGACGGCGTTCGCGCGTTACCGTCGATGTCTCGCGCAGGAGGTGCACGTAGATGGATCCGATCAGCCTGCTGGTGGGCGCGGCGCTGCTCGGCGCCGGCTTCGTCGCCGGGCGACTGGGCCGGGGGCGGCGGAGCGCCCCGCCCGCACCGATGACCCCGCTCTGCGGCTGCGGGCACACGCTGAGCCAGCACGACACCGAGAGCAACACCTGCTACGCCGAGCTGCGGCGCGACACCTACGACAAGCGCGGTCGCTGGTCCGGTCACAGCTGGGTGCCGTGCACCTGCCGCCAGTACGTCGGCCCCCGGCCGATCGACGAGGTGTTCGTCCCGCGCGTGCTGCCGCCGAGCGACTGATCCCGCCTCCGGCCGGGCATGCACCCCCGGTGAGCACCCCGTCCGGGCGCCCTCGGGGCACCCGCACCGACGACCTGCTGGCCCTCACCGAGCCGGCCCGCGCACTGGTCAGCGCCGGCGCGCTCGCGGCCGGGTCCCCGCTGCTCCGGTTCGCCCCGCGCGGCGAGCCGCACCCGGTCGTCGTCCTGCCGGGCTGGCTGGCCTCCGACGCCTCCACCCGGACGCTGCGCCGCTGGATCGGCCGGCTGGGTCACCCCGTGGTCGGCTGGGACCTCGGCCGCAACCACGGGCCCCGGCCGGAGGTGGTGGACGGCGTCCGGGCGCTGGTGCAGCGGCTCGCCGACGAGCACGGCGGCCCGGTGAGCATCGTCGGCCAGAGCCTCGGTGGCATCTTCGCCCGTCGGTTGGCCGAGCGATCCCCGCAGCTGGTGCGGCAGGTGGTCTCGCTCGGCTCCCCGGTCGCCGGCGTGCCGTCCCGGCCGCGCCGCGCCGCCGTGGGCGCCGGCATGTACCAGGAGTACCGGCGCCTGCGTGCGGTGCGGGACGTGCGTCCCGCCCCGGCGCTGCCGGTGCCGAGCACCTCGGTGTACTCGCGCTGGGACGGCGTCGTCGACTGGCGCACCTGCCTGCAGCAGGAGGGGCCGATCAGCGAGAACGTCGCCGTGCACGCCAGCCACCTGGGCATGGGGCTGGACCCGGCCGTGCTGTGGGTGGTCGCCGACCGGCTGACCCAGCCCCGCGGCGCCTGGCGGCCGTTCCAGCGCCCGACCCGTCTCGGACTGCGCGCCTTCTTCCCCGCCGGGTGAGCGACGGGGCGCGGGCGGGGCCAGGGGCACTGGCCCCGCGCGCGGCCGGCCGGCTCAGCTGCGCAGGAGCTCCCCGAAGCGGGCGCTGGTCTCGTCGATCGCCGTCTGCGCGGCCGGCGAGATCGTGCCCATGTCGAAGAAGCCGTGGATCATGCCGTCGTAGCGCCGCACGTCGGCGGGAACGCCCGCGGCGCGCAACGCCTCGCCGTAGGCCTCGCCCTCGTCCCGCAGCGGGTCGTACTCCGCCGTGACGACCACCGCCGGGGGCAGGCCCGAGAGCTCGGCGCCGTGCAGCGGCGACAGCCGCGGATCCTGCGCGTCGTCCCACGCGCCGGCGTAGTGGCCGTAGAACCAGTCCATGGTGTCCTTCTCGAGGAAGTACCCCTTGGCGTTCTCGATGCGGGACGGGTACTCGCCCTCGGCGTCCACCGCCGGGTAGATCAGGAACTGCGCCGCCAGCGGCGTGCCGTCGGCGTGCAGCACCTGCGCCACGACGGCGGCGAGGTTGCCACCGGCGCTGTCCCCGGCGACGCCCAACCGCTGGTCGCCACCGAACTCGTCGAGGTGCGCCGCGATCCAGCGCGCGGCGGCCACCGCGTCGTCCGCCGCGGCCGGGAACGGGTGCTCCGGGGCCAGCCGGTAGTCGACGGCGACCACCACGGCGCCGCTCCCCCGGCACACGTTGCGGGCCATGTTGTCGTGGGTGTCGAGGTCTCCGATCACCCACCCGCCGCCGTGGAAGAAGATCACCGTCGGGAAGGGCCCCTCGCCCTCCGGGCGGTAGACGCGGGCCCCCAGGTCGCCCTCGGCGCCGGGGACGGTGCGGTCCTCGGTGCTCCCCACGGGCACCAGCTGCTCCGGGGTGCGGGCGCCGTGGGTGAGCGCCAGGTACAGCGCCCGCCCGGCCTCGGGGGTGCCTTCGTACATGGGCGGCATGCCGGCCTGCTCCATCATGGTCAGCATCGCGGCGATGTTCGGGTCGACGGGCACGGGCGACTCCTGTTCTGGGTGGATGGGGGGGGACGGTGCGGGCGGTCAGCGGTAGACGAGGGACGAGTCGTCGAGGTCGACGGCGGGCAGCGCCGTCCGTTCCTCCGCGTACTCCAGCAGGTGGGTCCAGGGCTCGCGGTCGCCCTGCTTGAACATGCGGCCCGCCGAGCGCATGACGTAGCCGGAGTTGAAGTTCTCGGGGTCGGCCCACGGACGCAGCGGCATGTCGGCGTCCTCGGGGCGCAGGGTCGGGACGACCACGGTGGCCCCGCGCTCCTGCATGTGGGCGAGCAGCCGGCAGACGAGCTCGCTGACCAGGTCCGCGCGCAGCGTCCAGCTGGCGCGGAAGTAGCCGAACACGTAGGCCATGTTCGGCACACCGCTGATCATCGTGCCGCGCCAGGTGACCCGCTGGGTGAAGTCGACCGGCTCGCCGTCGACGGTGAACGCGATGCCGCCGAAGAGGCTCAGGTCGAAGCCGGTCGCGGTGACGACGACGTCCGCCTCGAGCTCCTCCCCCGACGACGTCCGGATCCCCGTCTCGGTGAACGTCTCGATCGTGTCGGTGACGACCGAGGCGCGCCCTTCCCGGATGGCGGTGAACATGTCGCCGTCGGGGAGCAGCGCCAGCCGCTGCTGCCAGGGCCGGTAGCTCGGGTTGAAGTGCTTATCGATGTCGAACCCCTCGGGCAGCTGCGGGCGCATCGACTCGATGAGCAGCTCCCGCAGCTCGTCCGGCGCCTCGAAGGAGAGCCGGGTGATCTCGTCGCCCTCCGCGATGTAGGCCCGCCGGAGGATCTCGTGCGTCCACTCGTCCGGCACGTCCAGAGCGCGCAGGGTCTCGGCCAGCTCGTGGGTCTTGGGCCGGGCGAAGAAGAACGTCGGGGAGCGCTGGAGCATCGTCACGTGCGCGGCGGTGTCGGCCAGCGCCGGCACCAGCGTGGCCGCGGTGGCCCCGGAGCCGATGACGACGACGCGCTTGCCGGTGGTGTCCAGGTCGGCCGGCCACTGCTGCGGGTGCACGACCGCCCCGCGGAACCGGTCCATGCCCGGCCACTGCGGCCGGTAGGGCCGGTCGTGGTCGTAGTAGCCCTGGCACATCCACAGGAAGTCGGTCGTGAGGGCGAGCTGCTCGCCGGTGTCCTCACGCGTGACCTGGACGGTCCACCGGCGCTCCGCGGACGACCAGGACGCGGTCGTGACCCGGTGCCGGTACCGGATGCGCTCGCCCAGCCGGTCCTCGTCGATGACCTCGTCCAGGTAGGACAGGATCTCCTCCGACGTCGCGATCGAGGCACCCCGCCACGGCTTGAACCGGTACCCGAAGGTGAAGAGGTCGCTGTCGGAGCGGACGCCGGGATAGCGGTGCGTCCACCACGTGCCACCCCGGCTGTCGAGGGCGTCCAGGATGACGAAGCTCCGGTCCGGGAAGCGTTCCCGGAGGTGGTGCGCCGCCCCGATCCCCGAGATCCCCGCGCCGACGATCAGCACGTCCACGTGCTCGGTCGTCCCCGTCGTCACCGGCTGTTCCGCGATCGCCGTCATGCCCGTACTCCCCTTCGTGCGTGACCGGTATCACTCGCGAACGTAACGACGCGGAGCGGCTGTGAGCCATGACACAATCGGCCGCACCTTGATGTATTCGGCCAACCCCGTCCACGCCGCGGCCCGGGGCACGGGCAGCGCGGCGCTGCTGTGCGCGCTGGCCGAGGAGCACGGGCTGGCGCGCGGCCGCCTCCTCGGGACGGCCGGCATCCCGGCGGCGGCCCTGGACGACCCGGCTGCCGAGATCACCGCCGAGCAGGAGGTCCGGCTGGTCGCCGCGCTGGCCGCCGAGCTGCCCGAGCACGGCGGCCTGGCTGCCGGGGTGCGCTACCGCCTGGCCACGTACGGCATCTGGGGCTTCGCCCTCCTCTCCAGCCGCACGCTGCGCGAGGGGCACGAGGTCTCGATGCGCTTCCTCGACCTGACCTACGCGCTCACCCGGGTCAGCGCCCAGGAGGACGACGGCGAGCTCGCCCTCTTCTTCGACGACCTGGAGCTGCCCGAGCCGGTGCGCCGGTTCGTCCTGCTGCGCGACGCGTCGGCCGCGCTGCAGCTGTGGCGCGAGTCCCTGGGCCGCCCCGTCGTCCCCCTGCGCGTGGAGCTGCGGCTGCCGCAGCCCGCCGACCCGGCGCCGTACGACGCCGCGTTCGGGGTGCCGCCGCGGTTCGGCGCCGCCCGCTCGGTCCTGGTCTTCGACGCCGCGCTGCTCGACCAGCCGCTGCCGCAGGCGGCGCCCCTGACCGCCGCCCTGTGCGAGGCGCAGTGCCGGGAGCTGCTCGAGCGACGGGTCTCCCGCCGCGGGCTGAGCGGTCAGGTCCGCGACCTGCTGCTCCGCCGCCCGCAGGAGATGCCCGGCCAGGAGGCCGTCGCCGCCGAGCTGCACATGAGCGTGCGGACGCTGCGCCGCCACCTCGAGGAGGAGGGGACGAGCTTCCGCGCCGTCGTGGACCAGACCCGGCGGCACCTCGCCGAGGAGCTGCTCGTCACCGTGGGGCTGAGCGTCGAGCAGGTCGCCGAGCGCATCGGCTACTCGGAGGCCTCGGCCTTCGTCCACGCCTTCCGGCGCTGGACCGGGGTCAGCCCGCGGCGCTGGGCGCGGTCGGCCCGCGCCGACGCGCACACCTGAGGCGCCCGCCGGCCCTCGGACGACCTGCCCGGCGGCTCAGGTCCACGCCTCCCCGGCGGCCAGCACGACCAGCGCCACCGTCGTGCCGACCTCCACCAGGGCGCCGAACACGTCACCGTTGACCCCGCCGAGCCGCCGGTCCGCGTGCCGGGTCAGCAGACCGGTCGCGGTGAGCGCCACCGCGACCGCGGCGACCGACCACGCCGCCTCCGCGGCGGATCCGCCCGTCGCCGGCACCGCCGCGGCCACCGCGACGACCAGCACCGCGGTCGCGACCACCCGCACCGCAGCCGAACCCGCGCCGGCCACCAGCACCCCCAGCGAGGACCCCGCTGCCGGTCGCCGCGCCGCCGCGTGCAGCACCGCCACCCTGCCGGTGACCGTCGCGAGGACGACGGCGAGCACGCCCTCACCCCGTGTGGCCCCGCCGAGGACGGCCGCCAGCGCGGCGACCTGCACCAGCACGGTGCAGGCGATCGCCGCGACGGCGAAGGCGCCCACCTCCGGGCGCCGCATGATGGCCAGCGCCTGCTCGGCCGGTCGCCCGCTGCCGAGGCCGTCGGCGAGGTCGGCGGTCGCGTCCAGGTGCAGCCCCCGCGTGAGCAGGGCGAGCGCCACGACGACCAGCGCCGCGGCCAGCAGCGGCGACCCCTCCGCGCCACCGCGCCAGACGGCCAGCCCGGGGAGGGAGGCGAGCCCGCCCAGCACCAGGCCGACCACCGGCAGCCAGCGCAGCACACCCGCCCCCGGGGTGCGCGCCCGTTCCGGCACGGGCAGCACGCTGAACAGGCCCAGCGCGGCGAGCAGCCCCCCGCTGCCCGCCACCGACCGCGGTGCCGCGCTCACCGCAGCCGCTGCGGGAGCCCGGCGGTGACCAGCCAGACCCGCTGGGAGGCGGCGGCGACGCGGGCGTTGAGGATGCCGAGCTCGTCGCGGTAGCGGCGGCCCGAGGCGGTGGCCGGGACGACTCCGGACCCGACCTCGTTGCTCACCGCGACCACCCGGCGGCGGGTGCCGGACCAGGCGTCCACGACGTCGTCGACCGCGGTGGCCAGCCGCGCATCGGCGCCCTCGGCCGCGGTCCAGACGCCGCAGTCGTCCATGACCCGGGCCAGCCAGGTGGAGAGGCAGTCCACGAGCAGCGGCGGCCCCGGCTCCCCCAGCACCCCGACGAGGTCGACGGTCTCGACGGTGCGCCAGGACGCCGGGCGGCGGTCGCGGTGCAGGGCCACGCGGTCGGCCCACTCGGGGTCACCGCCGTCGGCCGGCAGTCCGCAGGCCACGTACTCGACGCCCCTGGCGCGCGTCAGCAGCTGCTCGGCGTACCGCGACTTGCCCGAGCGCGCCCCGCCGAGCACCAGCACGCGGCGCGGTCGCCGCGGGATCACCGGACCCGCCCGGCGGTGTGCCGGGCGCGCAGCGCGGTGAGCAGCAGCTGCGCGGCGAGCACGGCGCCGATGCCCTCCCCCGCGCGCAGGCGCAGGTCGAGCAGCGGCTCGAGCCCCAGCTCGGTGAGCACCGCGGCGTGCCCGCGCTCGCGGCTGCGCTGGCCGGCGACCAGCGCCGGCTGCGCGGCCGGCTCCAGGCGCACCGCGACGACGGCCGCGACCGAGGTGACCAGCCCGTCGAGGACCACCGGCACCCCGGCCGCCGCCGCGCCGAGCGTGATCCCGGTGAGGACGGCCAGCTCCGGCCCACCGAGCGCCGCCAGGGCCGTCAGCGGCTCGTCGAGCGCCGGGCCGTGCTCGGTCCGCGCGCGGTCCAGGGCGCCGCGGACGACGGCCCGCTTGCGGTCGAGCATGGCCGCGTCGGCGCCCGCCCCCAGGCCGACGGCGTCGTCGGGGTCCAGGCCGAGCAGGCCGCAGGCGAGCGCGGCCGCCACCGTGGTGTTGCCGATGCCGACCTCACCGAGGCAGACCAGGCCGTCGGCGGCGAGCTCGTGCCCCAGCGCCCGCCCCTCCTCGACCAGCGCCTCGGCGACGGCCGGGGTGAGGGCGTCCGCGGTCAGCAGGTCGCCCTGGGCCTCCGGCGAGACCGCGTGGTGGGCGCGGACCCGCAACCCCGCCTGCCGGGCGGTCGTCGCACCGAGCGACTCACCGCTGCGGGTCGCGGCCAGCACGTCGGCGGTCACGGTGAGCGGGTAGGCGGAGACGGCGTGCGCGCCGGCGACGGGGTGGTCACCGGCCACGACCACGAGCGTGCCGGTGGCGGGCACGGGTCCGGGCAGGGCCAGCACGCGGTCGGCCGCGCGGTCGAGCACCCCGAGCGACCCGGGCACGGCGAGCAGGTCGTCTCCGGTGTCGCGCGCGGCCACCACGGCCTCCGGCCGCGGCCCGGCGAGGTGGCTGACCGGAGCGGCCGGGCTGTCGTCGGCCGGCCACCGCTCGTACAGGACGACGTCGTCCAGCGCGGCGCGGGTGGACCAGCCGTGCCGCACGAGGCCGGGCTCGGGCGGCCGCTCGTCGGGCCAGCCCAGGCACAGCCAGCCGAGGGTCTGCACGCCGTCGGGCAGGTGCAGCAGCTCGGCCAGGTCGGCCGGCTGGAAGAGCGTCACCCAGCCCATGCCGAGGCCGGCGGCGCGGGCGGCCAGCCACATGTTCTGGATGGCGCAGGCACAGCTCCACAGGTCGGCGTCCGGGAAGGTCGCGCGGCCCAGCACGCCGGTGGCGTGGGTGCGGCGGTCGCAGGCGACGACGACGCCCAGCGGCGCCTCGCGGACGCCCTCCAGCTGCAGGTCGAGCAGCCGGGCCCGGCGGTCGGGGGTGAGCAGCTCGGCCTGGCGCAGCCGCTCGCGGTCGGCGAGCACCGCCGCGCGGTCGCGGGTGGTCTGCTCGGTGACGACGACGAAGCGCCAGGGCTGCGAGTGCCCCACCGACGGCGCCCGGTGACCGGCCTCCAGGACCGACCGCAGCAGCTCCGGGGGCACCGGGTCGGGGCGGTAGCGGCGGATGTCCCGCCGCGCCCCGATGACCGTGTGCAGCGCCTCGACCGTGCCGGGGTCGAGGGCCCAGCCCGCCGGGTCCGCGGCCCGCTCGGCGGCATGGGTGCGATCGCCGATCACGGGGACCGGCCGGGGCCAGGTCATGCCTGCGACCTCCCTCAGGTGCTCCGCCTCCCGCCGGCACAACCCTCGCACGGTGGCGCGCCGATCCGGGCACCGGGCCGGATGATTCCCCCGGGCGGGGCCGGCGCTCCCGGTGCCCGCCCCACCCGCCGCCCGTCCCGCTGCACCGGCCCCGGCCGGACTCCCACGGAGGAGGAACCCGTGAGCCTCGAGGTCGTCCGACTCGACCCCACCCGCGACCAGTACCGCTACAGCTTCGGCGGCCCCGTCGAGCCACTGCTGCGGGTGCGGCCGGGCACCGTCGTCGAGCTGACCACAGAGGACTGCTTCGGCGGCCGGGTGACCGGCCCCGACGACCTGCCCAGCCGGGTCTGCGACTTCTCGCAGCTGAACCCGGTCACCGGCCCGATCCACGTGGAGGGCGCCGAGCCCGGTGACACCGTCGCCGTCCACTTCGTGGAGATCGCGCCGGCCCGCGACCGGGCCGTGTCCACGACGTTCCCGCACTTCGGCGCGCTGACCGCGACGCACAGCACGGCGATGCTGCACGACCCCCTCGAGGAGGTCGTGTGGGTCTACGAGGTCGACCGGGAGCGGGGCATCTGCCTGTTCCGCCCGCGCCGCGGCGGCCCGGAGGTGGAGCTGCCGCTCGACCCGATGCACGGGACGGTCGGCGTCGCACCGGCCGGCGGCGAGGTGTTCGCCAGCATCACGCCGGGCGCACACGGCGGGAACATGGACACCCCCGAGCTGCGCGCGGGGACGACGGCGTACTTCGGCGTCAACGTGCCCGGCGCGCAGCTGGCGATCGGGGACGGCCACTGCCGCCAGGGCGAGGGCGAGGTCTGCGGCACCGCGGTGGAGGCGGCGATGCGCACCGTCGTCGTCGTCGACCTGGTCAAGGGCGCGGCCACGCCGTGGCCGCGGCTGGAGACCGACGACTTCCTCATGTCCACCGGCTCCGCCCGCCCGCTGGAGGACGCCTACCGGGTGAGCCAGCACGACCTGGTGACCTGGGCCGCCGAGCTGACCGGCTGGGACACCCTCGACGCCTACCAGCTGGTAAGCCAGGCCGGCCTCGCGCCGACCGGCAACGTCGTGGACACCAACTACACGATGGTCGCCAAGCTGGCCAAGCGGTACCTGGGCCGCGACGGCGTCACCGTCGCCGACGGCGTGCACGACCGGCTGCGGCAGACCGCGTCGGCCTATCTCGCCCAGCGCTGAGGGGCGGCGTCAGGGGGCGGCGTAGCCCGACGGCCGGAGCTCGAGCCGGCCGTCGCGAGGGTCCTCGGAGAACAGCAGCGCGCCGTCGCGCCGGCTGTCCGCCGGCACGTAGTCGACGACGGCGGAGGCCTGCTCCGCCTTCCGGCCGTCCCGGGAGAGGGCACCCGACACCTGCACCTGCGCGGCGGTCCGGCCACCGCTGTTCTCGACCCGGAAGTGGACGGCGTAGCCGTCCCCCCGTGGCTCGACCGCCGTCACGGTGACCGAGAGGGCGGGGTCCGCACCCCGTCCGGTCACCGCCTGCTGAGCCAGGAACCCCAGCAGGGCCACGACCAGCAGACCGCCCAGGGCACCCAGGACGTACTCCCCCGCCGTCGTCCGCTCCTGCCGGGCGCTCCGGTCCCCGGACTCCGCCATTCGATCCCCTCCCACTCACAGGATGAGCCGCGCTGCCGCGGCTCCGATGCTGGCCGGGAAGGCCAGCACGACGCACTGGCCGACGACGACGGCGGGCCCCGCGCCGTCGAACCGGCCGAACGTCCAGAGCACGTAGCCGGCGACCAGCAGCGCCACGGCGTACCCGACCACCGTCAGGGTGAGGAACGACCGAACGAACCCGCCGGTGGACCGTTCCTGCCCGCTGAAGCCGACGGCATAGACGAAGCCGTGCATCACGGCCAGGCTCAGGACGACCAGGGCCAGGGTGCCGAGGGTGCTGGTCCTCGCGGCCATGAGGACGACCTCCTCGGTCGGCGCGATGTTCGCGGCGAAGACCACCGCACCGGCGAGCATGAGGAAGACCTCGTGCCCGTAGTGGCCCGGCTCCCGCCGCCGGCTGCCGAGCCCCAGCTGGCTCCGGGCGTACGACGCGCCGACGGCAGCCGGCAGGGCCTCGATCGCGACCACGGAGAACGCGTCCTCCCAGTTCTGGATCGGGTCGATGACGCCCAGCACCCCGAGCACCAGCGCCGTCGCTCCCGCGGCGACCAGGAGGGCGACGCCGGCGTCGGCCAGGTAACCCCCCACGCCGACGCCGCCGGGCCCGGTGCCGAAGTACCGGGAGAGGGCGATCACCAGGGCGACGGTCGCGGCCACCAGCAGCGCCAGCCGGTACCGCTCGACGGTGTGTGCCAGCCGCCACAGCTCCATCGTCATCATCAACGGCAGGGCGAACAGCAGCGCCCCACCGAACGCCCGGCCGACCCCCCTCGCCAGCTCGTGGTCGCGGGTGGCGGTCACCCCGCCCCCGCTCCGCCCGCACCGGGGCCGGCAACCGGGCTCGTCGCCTCCCCCACGACCGGCTGCGGGGGAGGTGGCTCCGGTCGCCCCTGGGCGCGGGCGAAGGCGTGCGCGATGGGGACGTCGGTCGACGAGTGCGCCAGGATCGAGGCGAGGACGACCAGCGCCACGAGGTGGAACATCGCGTCTGCCCCGGGCACCCCGGCGTCGAGGACGAACCCGGCGAGCAGGAGGAGGACGGCGGTGGAGAGCACGGTCCGGTTCGCCAGCCCGGAGAAGAGCACAGCGGCGAACAGCAGCAGCGCGAAGGCGAGGAGGAGCTCCACGGCCGTCCCCTACCCCCGGTCCCGCCCGTCGACCTCATGACGGTTTCCGGACGAAAGCCCCGGTAGGCGTGAGGGGGCGTTGCGGCGAGCAGCAGCACCTCTCGCTCGACGCCCTCCGGCTGGGGACGACCGGCGGCGGCGCGGGAGCGCCGACCGGTGGCAGCCGACCGGGCCGTCACAGGATCGTCGGGTCGACCCCCGTTGCCCCGTGGGGAACGCCGGGTAGCGATCCCTGCCATGGACCGGGACGCCGAGCAGCACCGCCCCTCCCGCCCGCGCGCCGAGGCCGCCGACGGGGTCGGCCGGTTCGGCGTCCGCGCCCTGCTGGGGTGGGCCGCGCTGCTGGTCGGCGCCGTGCCGTTCCTGCTGCTCCTGCTGCTGGTGCAGCAGGAGTGGTCGCCGCTGGCCTCGCTGGACGGCGAGGTGGCCGCCGACCTCAACGCGGTGGTGAGCGACTCCCCCGCGCTGGTCCGGGTGCTCCAGGCGGTCACCGACCTCGGCAGCAACGCGGCGGTGATCCTGCTGTTCACGCTGACCACCGCCTTCCTGCTGATCCGGGGTCAGCGCCGGCTGGCCGCTTTCGTCGTGACCACCGGCGTCGGGATGGCGATCCTGGTACCGCTGACCAAGGCGCTCATCGGCCGCGCGCGGCCGGTCGTGGCGAGCCCGGTCAACGAGCTGCCCTCCAACGCCAGCTACCCCAGCGGCCACGCGACGCTCTCGCTGGTGACCTTCGGGATGCTGGCGCTGCTCGTCCTGCCCGCGGTGCGCCGCCGCGCGCGGCCGTGGGTCGCGGCCGCGGCGTTGCTGCTGACCCTCGCCGTGGGCTTCACCCGGCTGGCCCTCGGTGTCCACTTCGTCACCGACGTCCTCGCCGGGTGGTTCCTGGGGGCGGGGCTGCTGGCGGTCACGACGGCGGCCTTCCGCGGCTGGCAGCACGACCACCGCCGGCGGACGGCGGCGGCGCCGGACCCCCTGGACGTCGACCCCCACGAGGTGCCGCACCTGGCCACCTCCGGCCAGTCCGCGCTACCGGACGGTCGTCGCACGGCGCTCCGGCTGATGGGCGCTGCCACCGCGCTCTCCCTGGTGCTGATCGCGCTGGGGCTGCTGGTCACCGCGGTGCTCGGCGACAGCCCCCTCGGCCGGTTCGACCGGGAGGTCGTCCGCACCGTCGTCGAGCTGCGCACCCCCACCTGGACCGACGTCGCCACCACGGTCGAGCGGCTGGCGGGGACACCCGCGTTCATCGCGGTGTCCCTCACCCTCGCCGTCGTGTCGCTCGCGATCACCGGCAGCCGGCGGCCGGTGCTCTTCGTCCTCGTCACCGTGCTCGGGGAGCTCGGCATCTACTTCGTCGTCTCGCGCACCGTGGAACGCGCCCGGCCGCCGGTGGCCGACCTGACGTCGGGTCTGGTGACCCAGGCGAGCTGGCCGTCGGGCCACGTGGCCGCCGCGGTGGCGCTCTACGGGGCACTTGCCGCGCTCGTCATCACCTTCGGCCGCGGCCGGTGGCGGTGGGCGGCGCTCGCCGTGCCCGTCCTGGTGGCCCCGGCGGTCGCGCTGGCCCGCATCTACACCGCGGCGCACTACCCGACCGACGTGCTCGCCGGGCTGGTCCTCGGCACCGTGTGGGTGCTGGTGTGCTGCCGCCTGCTCCTGCGCGGGGTGGCGGGCGAGGTGCGCTACCCCCGGTCCCGGGTGGCCGGTGAGCCGGCGGGCCGCTCGGTCGCCGTCACGGAACCGCGAGGCGGCTTGACCCTGTCGCGCTCCGGTCCGGGGTAGAGCCGTCCACCACGCCGGGCATCCACCGCGGGCCCTCCCCGCACCCGCCGACGTGGCTCGGCCCCGCAGGCGTCCGGCGACGCCAAAGCCGGTTGTGCACGACCGGATCGTCATCACATCGACACACCGCCCCTGGCGGTCCCGGGGTACTCCTGCCGCATGACCGACGTGACCTCCTTCGACGGCACCCGCCTGGCCCTCCACTCCTGGGGAGCCGAGGACGCCCCCCTCCTGGTCCTCGTGCACGGGTTGGGGATGTCGACCGACTCCTGGGGGGAGGTGCCCGAGCGGCTCGCCGCGCGCTACCGCGTCGTCGGGTACGACCTGCGCGGGCACGCGCAGAGCGGGGACGCGCGCTCGGGAAGCTACGGCCTCGCCGCGCACGCCCAGGACCTCTCCGCGGTGCTCGGCGCCGTCGTGCCCGAGGGGGGCGCCGCGGTGGTCGTGGCGCACAGCCTCGGTGGCGGCATCCTGCTTTCCCACGTGGACCGCTCCGGTGACGAACGCATCGGCGGGGTGGTGTTCGTCGGCTCGGGTGGCTCGGGCGTGACCGCTCCCGGGTTCCCGGCGCGGCGCCTCCCCCGGCGGGCACAGGCACAACTGCGGTCGACCTGGTTCTCGCTGCTGCGCACCGGCGCGCGGCTGGGCCGGCGGATCCGGCCGGTGCGCACCGTGTCCGACCGGGCCATCCGGCGCTTCGCCTTCGCCCCGGGCGAGCCGGTCGAGCTCGTCGAGCGGGTCCGTGACGACTTCCTGAGCACCCGGCCGCTCGCGCTGGCCGGCACCACCCTGGCCAGCCTCTCGCACAACGGCGTGGAGTTGGCGCCGTCCCTGCGGGTGCCCACGCTCCTGGTGCACGGCAGCCGGGACCCCGAGGTCCCCCAGGATGAGATCGACGAACTGCTGTCCGAGCTGCCCGACGGCGAGCTCGTCACGGTCCCCGGCGCCGGCCACATGCTCCCCCTGACCAACCCCGACGTCGTGGTCGACCAGGTGTCCCGGTGGGCCCAGCGGGTCGCCGGTCGCCAGGACGCGGCGGCTCAGCCGTCGACGGCCACCTCGATCACCGGGTAGCCGGCGGCGCCGTCCGGCGCGACCGGGGTCCGCTGGTCGGTCTGCACCTCACCGCCTCCGTCGGTCGCCCGGGCGGCGATGCGGTGCCGGCCGGGCGTCGCGTCCCACGGCAGGTACCACTGCCGCCAGCAGTCGACGTCGAGCGACTCGGCGAGCTCGGCCTGCTGCCAGGGCCCGTCGTCGATCCGGACCTCGACCCGCTCGATCCCACGGGTCGGTGCCCAGGCGACACCGGCGATCGGCCGCCGCCCGGGCTCGACCGCGGCACCGGAGCGTGGCACGTCGATGCGCGCCTGCGTCTTGACCGGCCCCTCCTTGGCCCAGCCGCGGGGGATCCAGTAGCCGTCGACGCCCCAGTCGGTGAGCTCGATGGCCGAGAGCCACTTGGTCGCCGACACGTAGCCGTAGAGGCCGGGCACCACGAGCCGGGCGGGGAAGCCGTGCTCGGCGGGCAGCGGCTCGCCGTTCATGGCGACGGCGACCATGGCCTCCTCGACGTCGAGGGCGGTGAGCACCGGGAAGCCCGCGGTGTAGCCGTCGACGGAGCGGCCGACGAGCTGGGTGGCCCCCTGCTGCAGACCGGCCCGGTCCAGCAGCGCCCGGAGCGGAACGCCCTGCCAGCGGGCGTTGCCGACGAGGTCCCCGCCCACCTCGTTGGAGACGCAGACCAGCGTCACGTCGGCCTCGATCTGCGGGAGCGCCATCAGCTCGGCGTAGGTCAGGCTGAACGGCCGGTCGACCATCCCGCGGATCTCCAGCCGCCAGTCGTCGGGGTCGACGGTGGGCACGCGCAGCGCCGTGTCGATCCGGTAGAACTCCGCGTTCGGGGTGAAGAGCGGGGTGAGCCCCGGGATCTCCAGGTCCGCCTCGGCGGGAACCGGCCCGGCCGGCCGCGCCGGCACGGGGAGCCGGATGGCGGCGCGCAGGCTGTCGAGACGCTCGCGCCCGGACAGCAGGTAGCCGCCGACGCCGGCGAGGACGCCGAGCAGGGTGGCGCCGCCGGTGACGGCCAGGAAGCGACGGCGGTCGAGCGAGCTGAGGACCGGTGCGCCGGCTCTCGGCTCCGCGAGCAGTGCCCGGCTGGGCAGCGCCCGCAGCAGCACGTAGAGCACGGCGACGCCGGCGGCGGCGCCGATCGCGCCGACGAGCGCGCTGAGGAGCCCCGGGGTGCGGTCGTCGGTCAGTGCGACCACGACGCCCAGGGCCGCGAACAGGGCGATGCCGCCGGCGGCCAGGGCGAACCGCCGCCGGGCGAGCAGCCCCAGGCCGGCCCCGAGGAGTGCGGACACGACCAGGATGCCCCCGATCAGCACCGGCTTGTCCGCCGTGCCGAGGGTGGCGATGGCCCACTGCTCCAGCCACCCGGGCACGCTGTCGATGACCGTGTCGCCCACCGCGATGATCAGCGAGGGCGCCCGGGGGATCGCCCCCGCGGCCAGTTCCTCCACGCCGAGCGCGACGGCGACCGCGGCCAGGCCGGCCGCTGCGGCGCCGCCGCGGCTCGACGGCCGGGTGCCACCCGGGGCTCCTGCTGCGCGCGCCGCGTCGTCCACCACCCCCGCCCGATGTCCCGGTTGCCGTCACCGGACACCGCCGTGGCCGAGATCGACGCCGAACCGTCACGAACCCTCAGCCCGGGGTCGTTGCGGTCCCGTGACGCCCGGTATCGCCGGGACAGGGGCGGGTAGTCCCGGCGCCGGCGCGTCCCGCCCCCATCGGCCGGCACGGTCCACGGAGCCGGGAGGCCGCGAGAACGAGGAGGGGACGCCAGGTGAAACGGTGGCTGACCTGGACGGCGCTCGCGGTGACCGGTCTGCTCCTCACCCTCCTCGCGTACGGCACGTTCGTCGAGCCGCGGCTGATCCTCGACACCGAACGCGAGGACGTGGCGCTCCCGCGGCTCGGCCACGAGTGGACCGGCACCGAGGTGGCGCTCGTCGCCGACCTGCAGATCGGCATGTGGCTGGCCAACGTCGGCATGGTGGAGCGCGCCGTCGACCGGATCGTCGAGGAGCAGCCGGACGTCGTCCTGCTCGGCGGAGACTTCATCTACGGCGAGGACAGCCCTCCGGGGCCGAAGGTGGACGCGGTCATGGAGATCCTCGCCCCGCTCGTGGACGCCGGGATCCCGACCTACGCCGTCCTCGGCAACCACGACTACCACGCCGGCGGAGCCGACGAGATGACCCGCGCCCTGGAGGACGCCGGCATCCCGGTGCTGCAGAACGAGGCGCTGACGATCCCCGGGCCCGACGGCGCCGAGCCGCTGTACCTGGTGGGCATCGGCCCGGTGCGACCCGGTCTCGCCGATGCCGAGGCGGCCCTGGCCGGGGTTCCGGAGGATGCGGCGCGGCTGGTGCTGATGGACAACCCGCTGAGCTTTCCCGAGCTGCCGGCGGGCTCCGCTCCGCTGGCCGTGGCCGGGCACACCCACTGCGGCCAGATCGCCCTGCCCTTCTCCGACCACTGGTCCTGGTTGGAGGTGACCGCGGAGGAGAAGATCGTGGCCGACGCGTGGGGAAGGCAGGGCTACGGGGCGGAGGGCAACCGCCTCTTCGTCACGTGCGGGCTCTGCTTCAGCGTCGTACCGGTGCGGATCAACGCGCCCCCGCAGGTGGTCTTCTTCGACCTCCGGCGCGGGGAGGGCTGAGTCCGCACTGCCCCGCGCCATCGGCACGTCCCGCAGCGGATCAGGGCCGGCGGCCGGCGAGCCCGATCGCTCCCCAGCCGCGCAGCGGCCGGCCGACGACGTCGGACGCCACCTCCAGGGCCCGCCTCCGCAGGCTCCGCGCGCGCCACTGCACCGGGTCGACGCGCTCGCTGCGGCCCACGTCCTCGTCGAAGTGCGCATCCAGCAGGGCGGCCACCGACGGATCGTCGGCCACCAGGCACACCTGCTCGTTCAGCGCGAGGGACCGGGTGTCGAGGTTCGCCGTGCCCAGCATCGCGACCGCGCCGTCGACCGTGACGACCTTCGCGTGCAGCAGCGACGGCTGGTACCGCCAGATCTCGACCCCGGCATCGAGCAGCGGCTGGAAGTCCAGCTCCCCCTGGAGGTGTACCGACGACCGCTCGACGCGGGGTCCGGCGACCAGCACCTGCACCTGGACGCCCCGCTCGGCGGTGGCGACCACCAGCTCGCGGAGCCAGCGCGGCAGCCGGATGTAGGGGGTGGTGACACGGACGCGCCGGCGCGCCGACCGCAGCAGCGCGGCGACGGCCACGGCGGCCTCGCTCCAGCCCGGCTGGGACGGCGGCCGGATGACCTGGACCGCCGTGCCGCCCGCCGCGGCGAGCTCGGGGAACCGGTCGTCGTCGGACACCAGTCCCCCGGGGAGCCGGACCTGGGCCTGCATCCACGTCTGGAGGAACGCCGACCGCAGACCGGCGACCGCGGGGCCCTCGACGCGGACGGCGGTGTCCCGCCAGCTCCCCGGGTGCCGACCGTCCCCGGTCCACGTCGTGTCCACCCCGGTGCCGCCGGTGAACGCCACCGTCTCGTCGCAGAGCAGCACCCGCCGGTGCGTGCGCAGGTTGAAGACGCTGATGCGCGCGGTGTGGAGCGGCCGGTAGAAGAAGACGGTGCACCCGGCCTCCCGCAGCACCCGGAGGTCGGCCCGGTCGATCTGCTTGGCCCCGTAACCGTCGAGCATGATCCGCACCCGGACGCCGTCCCGGGCCCGGTCGGCGAGCGCCCCGGCCATCTGGTGGGAGATCTCACCGCCGCGCCAGGAGAACCACAGGAGGTCGACGGTCCGCCGCGCCGCGGCGACGGCCGCCAGCAGCGCCGGGAACGTCTCGTCGCCGTCCTTCAGGACGTCGACCCGGTTGCCCTCGGTGAACGGAACGCCGACCAGCGCCTCGAGCACCCGCCGGGGGCTCGCCTCCGTGGCGGCGCTCGCGGCCCGACGGCCGCGCTCCCCCGATCGCACCCCGGCCGGGGCCACCCCGTCCACCGCACGTCCGGCAGGCACGCAACGCTCCTCTCGATCCGCACGTCGGTCGCCGACGGGGTGTCCGGGAACGCTGCGGCTGAACCGCGCCCCCGGGGACCGTCAACGGATCGACACCGTCAGGCGCGGGAGCTACCCGCGCCCCGCCGCGACGGCGACCGCCCGCAGACGCTCGTCGAGGAGGTGGTCGACCATCCGTGACCGGCTGTCGATCGTGACCAGCAACGTGGCCTCCAGATCGGCGAGCTCCTCCTGACGCCGCCGCACCTCGGCGAGTTCGCGTTCCGCGTCCCGCCGGATGCCGCGGCAGCAGTGCAGGTCCCCGTCGATGGCGGCGATGCTCCTGGTGGAGGGTGGGGACCCGACGGGGCGCGACAGGACGGGCTGGGACATGGCTTCCTCCGGCGGTACGGGCGGCGACTGCATCGGGTGGCGCGTCGTCGGATTGCCCTCCCGGGTGCCGGCCGGCACGGGCGTCGCCCCGTCTGACACAGAGCTGCAAGGCGATCGCAACAGAGCCGGCGGGGGTGGTCCGAGGAGGAGGGCTCGGCGGCCGTCCCCGCGGGCCGCGTCGACGTGCGGCACCAGCAGCCAGGACGGCTGATCAGCCCGCTCGACCGGCCGCCAGCGCCCTGGTGGCCGAAGATGCGCACGTGCCCGGCGCCCGGTGCCGGGGCGAGAACCGCGGGACGGGCACCCATGGATCGGAGGACGCACGGTGCGGACGGGACGGCTTCGGTGAGACGGTGGTCGAGACGAGGGTCGGGCGAGATGCCGAGGAACCCTCCCGACGCGCCCGCGGTCCCGGCCGACGCGCGGGCGGGCAGCGGTCACGTCCCCGCCGCGCTGCCCACCGCACCGGCGTGGGCGGTGCGGACCCTCGTCATCAGCGCTGCCCTGCTCGCGCTGGCCGGGATCGGCTGGCTGCTGTTCTGGTTCCTGCTGCGGCTGCCGCTCCTGACGGTGGCCATCGCCGTCGCACTGCTGCTGACCGCCATCGTGGAACCGATCGCCCGGTGGCTCTGCCGGGGACTCCCCCGTGCGCTCGCCGCGCTGCTGTCGGTCCTGTTCCTGCTGGGCGTCATGGTCGGCGTCGGCTTCCTCATCGGGTTCCGTGCCGCCGACCAGCTGCAGAACCTCACCCGGCCGCTGGCCGCGGGGATCGACCGCATCCGGGTCTGGCTGATCGAAGGGCCGCTGGGCCTGGATCCCCAGCAGGTGACCGAGGCCCGCAACGCCGTGGTGGACCGCATCTACCAGTTCGCGCCCGAACCGACGGCCGCGGCCAGCATGGCGCTCTACGGCCTGGCCGCCGTCCTCCTGGTGCTCTTCCTGACGTTCTTCCTGCTCAAGGACGGCGCATCGATGTGGGCCTGGGCGCTGCGGCTCGCCCCCGATCGGCGGCGCGCCCAGATCGACGGCGCGGGGCGTTCGGCGTGGACGGTGCTGTCGCAATACGTGCGCGGGATCATCATCGTGGCGCTCATCGACGCGGTGGGCATCGGTGCCGCGCTGCTGGTCCTGGGCGTCCCGCTGTGGGCGTCCCTGACCCTGCTGACCTTCATCGGCGCCTTCGTCCCGCTGTTCGGGGCGACGGTGAGCGGGGCCGTGGCGGTGCTCGTCACCCTCGTGACCAACGGCTTCACCGACGCCGTGATCGTGCTGATCGCCGTCCTGGTGGTGCAGCAGGTCGAGGGGAACATCCTGCAACCGATCATCGTCGGGCGGACGCTCCGGCTGCACCCCGCCGTGATCCTCGTCGCGGTGACCGCGGGCACGATGCTGTGGGGGCTGCCCGGTGCGCTGCTGGCCGTTCCGCTGGTGGCCGTCGCCTACCGGGTCCTCGGCTACCTGCGCGAGCACCCGGTCGCACCCCCGGCTCCCGCACCGGCCGCCCTCCCCCGGCAG
Organism: Blastococcus sp. SYSU DS0616; assembly: GCF_054051015.1. Taxonomy (NCBI): domain Bacteria; kingdom Bacillati; phylum Actinomycetota; class Actinomycetes; order Geodermatophilales; family Geodermatophilaceae; genus Blastococcus; species Blastococcus sp. SYSU DS0616. Next base: position 81,033 of record NZ_JBJHAJ010000005.1, on the reverse strand, counting down.
CCGGCACCGGGCGCTCGCTGATCTCGCCGGCGGGCGCCGGGCGTTTCAGCCGGCGGGCTGCGGCACGGCCTCGACGTCCCGCGCCGCGATGGCGATCTCCCCCCCGAGGTCGGTGAAGAAGGCCTCGGGGTCGTCGACCAGCACGTCGGCGGCGATGCCGAAGACGGCCTCGAAGCGGTCTCGGGAGACCCGGCCGACCGTGCCGGTCACCCGCTGGACGTCTCCCACCTCCAGGTCGCCCGGCGGGGTGGCCGTGATCACGCCGACGGTGTTGCCCGCCCCGTCGGCGAGCCGGAAGGCCGCCCCCACCTCGCTGACCGCGACGACGTCGGAGACCTCGGCCACCACGGTGACGTCCCGGCCGATCAGGGCTGCCGGATCCTGGAACACGCCGGCGGGGTCCTCGACCGGCCGCGGTGGCGCCTCCGCTCCGGGCGTCGCGCCGTCGTCGGAGTCCGCGCCGCCGTCGTCGGACGGTGGCGGAGTCGGCTCCGACGACGGTTGGGACCGCTCCTCCAGCGCCCTGACGCGCTCGCGGAGGGCGGTGATGTCGTCCCGCAGCTCCTCCAGCTCCTCGGCGGCTCCCGGGTCGGTCGACGGCTCCGGCGCCTCGTTCCCGCAGCCGGTCAAGCCCCCCACCGCCAGGGCGAGGGTCAGCACGGTCCCGGGGACGACCGCTCTCCTCCCGGGCCGCGTTCCCTGGTGGCTGCGCATGCCTCCTCCTTCCCCTCGGCCGGTGTGCCGACGCCGCTCGGACCGGCTGCCGGCCACCCACCAGCCTGCACCCCTGGAGCGGACCGGGCCCAGCCTCCGTTACCCGTTCGACACGACGCCCGGAGAACCGGTGGCGCGGGCGGGTGAGAACGCTCGCGCTGCCGGTGGTCCTTCTGCCAGGGTCGGGGCATGGCACGACGAGGCGCGAGTCAGCTGGTCGAGGAGCTGGGAACCCTCCTCCTGGGGGCCCCGCTGCCCCTGTCGGTGCGCTGCTGGGACGGCTCCGAGACCGTCGTCGACGGAGCACCCACGCTGGTCGTGCGCCACCGACGTGCCCTGCGCCGCCTCGTCCACGCGCCGGGCGAGCTCGGGCTCGCCCGGGCCTACGTCAGCGGCGACCTCGACGTCGAGGGCGACCTCTACGCCGTGCTGAGCTTTCCCGACGACCTGCCCGCCCGGCCGGAGCTGCGCCTGGACCGGCGGGCGCTGGCCCGGCTGGCCGGCCCGCTGCTCCGGCTCGGGGTGCTGGGACCGCCGCCCGCGCCGCCGGCAGAAGAGTCCCGCGTGCGCGGCATCCGTCACTCGCTGTCGCGGGACCGGAAGGCGATCAGCCACCACTACGACGTCGGCAACGACTTCTACCGCCTGCTGCTGGGGCCTTCGCTGGTCTACAGCTGCGCCTACTTCCCCGACCCCGGTGCGACGCTGGAGGAGGCGCAGGAGGCGAAGCTGGACCTGGTCTGCCGCAAGCTCGGGCTCGAGCCGGGCATGCGGCTGCTCGACGTCGGCTGCGGCTGGGGCTCGCTCGCCCTGCACGCGGCGTCCCGCTACGGCGTCTCGGTGGTCGCCGTGACGATCTCCGAGGCCCAGGCCGACCTGGCCCGCCGGCGGATCGCCGACGCCGGGCTCGCCGACCGCGTCGAGGTCCGGCTGCAGGACTACCGCGAGGTCGCCGACGGGCCGTTCGACGCGATCGCCTCGGTCGGGATGGCCGAGCACGTGGGCCGCGCCCAGCTGCCGTCGTACGCGTCCGGGCTGCACGAGCTGCTGCGCCCCGGCGGCCGGCTGCTCAACCACGCGATCGCGCGCGGCCCCGCGGCCGGCCCCGACCGCCCCGACCCGGGCTCGTTCCTCACGCGGTACGTCTTTCCCGACGGGGAGCTCCAGCCGCTGGCCACGCACGTCCAGGTGCTGGAGGAGGCCGGCTTCGAGGTGTGCGACGTCGAGGCGCTGCGCCGGCACTACGCGCTCACCTGCCGGGCCTGGGTGCGCAACCTCGAGGACCACTGGGACGAGGCCGTCCGGCTCGCCTCCCCCGGCCGGGCCCGGGTGTGGCGGCTGTACCTCGCGGGCTCGGCCCTGGCCTTCGAACGGCACCGCGTCGGGGTGAACCAGGTGCTGGCGGTGAAACCGGGCGGGGAGAACCGGCTTCCGCTGCGCCGCCCGGACTGGGCCGGGGCCACGGTGCCACCCGCCGGGAACGACGCGGGCTCGTGACCGGGAGCCGTCGCGCCGACCACCCCTCCGGCCCTGCCCGCGCGTGCGGGGAGACGACCCCGGACCGGTCGACGGGGACGCGGCACGCACGACGACCGGGGTCGCCCGTAGCGTGAGGGCATGAGTCGCGCGCACCCTGAGCTCCGCCTCCCCCCTCCGCTGCCCGAAGGCGGCCTGCGGGTCGTGGCCCTGGGTGGTCTCGGGGAGATCGGTCGCAACATGACCGTGCTGGAGCACGCCGGCCGGCTGCTGATCGTCGACTGCGGAGTGCTGTTCCCCGAGGAGCACCAGCCCGGGGTCGACGTGATCCTCCCCGACTTCACCGCCATCCGGGACCGCCTCGACGAGGTGGAGGCGATCGTGCTGACCCACGGTCACGAGGACCACATCGGCGGTGTCCCCTACCTGCTGCGCGAGCGTCCCGACATCCCCCTGGTCGGCTCCCGCCTCACCCTGGCGTTCATCGAGGCCAAGCTGAAGGAGCACCGGATCCGGCCGGTCACCCGCCAGGTGCGCGAGGGGGACCGGGCCTCGTTCGGGCCCTTCGACTGCGAGTTCGTCGCCGTCAACCACTCCATCCCGGACAGCCTCGCCGTGGCGGTCCGCACCGGCGCCGGCCTGGTCCTGCACACCGGTGACTTCAAGATGGACCAGTTCCCGCTCGACCGGCGGATCACCGACCTGCGCGCGTTCGCCCGGCTCGGCGAGGAGGGCGTGGACCTCTTCCTCACCGACTCCACCAACGCCGACGTGCCGGGCTTCACGACGTCCGAGGCCGAGCTCACCCCGGCGATGGAGACGGTGTTCCGGACCGCGCCCCGGCGGGTGATCGTCTCCAGCTTCGCCAGCCACGTGCACCGCATCCAGCAGGTCCTGGACGCCGCCCACGCCCACGGCCGCAAGGTCGCCTTCGTCGGCCGCTCCATGGTCCGCAACATGGGCATCGCCAAGGACCTCGGCTACCTCACCGTGCCGCCCGGCCTGCTGGTCGACATGAAGGAGCTCGAGAAGCTCCCCCCGGAGAAGGTGTGCCTGGTCTGCACCGGGTCGCAGGGCGAGCCGATGGCGGCGCTGTCCCGCATGGCCAACCGCGACCACGTCATCCGGATCACCGAGGGCGACACGGTGCTGCTGGCCAGCTCGCTCATCCCCGGCAACGAGAACGCCGTCTACCGCGTCATCAACGAGCTCACCCGGTGGGGCGCCAACGTCGTGCACAAGGGCAACGCCAAGGTGCACGTCTCCGGGCACGCCAGCGCGGGCGAGCTCTCCTACGTCTACAACCTCGTGCGGCCGCGCAACGTCATGCCGGTGCACGGCGAGTGGCGGCACCTCAAGGCCAACGGGGACATCGCGGTGCGGACCGGGGTCCACCCGCGGGGCGTGGTCATCGCCGAGGACGGCGTCGCCGTCGACCTGCTCGACGGCAAGGTGCGCATCACCGGGAAGGTGCCCGCCGGCAACGTCTACGTCGACGGCGCCACCGTCGGAGGCGCCACGGAGGCCCACCTGCGCGACCGGCGCACGCTGGCCCAGGAGGGCGTCATCACCGTCGTGGCCATCGTGGACGCCGACACCGGCGCGCTGGCCGAGGAGCCGGACTTCCTGGCCCGCGGCTTCGTGCACGACGAGACGACGTTCGACGAGGTCGTGCCCCTGATCGAGAAGGCGCTGGCCAAGGCGGCCGAGGAGGGGGTCGGCGGAGCCGTGCAGCTGGAACAGCTGATCGCGCGGGCCGTCGGCCGGTGGGCGGACCGGAGCTACCGGCGCAGCCCGCTGATCATCCCGATCGTCATCGACGCCTGAGCAGGAGGTCAGCCCCGGCGTCAGCACACGGAGGCCGAGGAATGGCAGCTCGGTCACGCCCGCAGCCGGGCGCCGCGCCGGCGCCCTGGGAGGACCGGGTCCTCGGCCTGCTGCTCGGGGGCGCCGTCGGGGACGCCGTCGGTGCCCGGTTCGAAGGCTCAGCCCGGGTGCCGGCCGACGAACTCCACCGGTCGCTCACCTCCGACGGGGTGCTGCGCTGGACCGACGACACGGCCCTGCAGGTGGCGCTCGCCGATCACCTCGCGGATCTCGGTCCGGACGACCTCGACCAGGACGCCCTGGCGCTGGCCTTCGCCCGGACCTGGGATCGGGAACCGTGGCGCGGATACGGGGGCAACCCCCCGCGGATCTTCGCCGCCGCGCTGGCCGGTCGGGACTGGCGCCCGGTGGCCCGGGAGTCGTTCGACGGCTCCGGCTCGCTGGGCAACGGCGGCGCGATGCGGGCCGCGCCGGTGGGCACGCTGAGCGGCGGACCGGCGCGGGTGGCGGAGGTGGCGAGGCGGAGCGCAGAGATCACCCACGCCCATCCCGTCGGGCGGGACGGTGCCGTCGCGATCGCGGTGACGGTCCACCACCTGCTCGCCGCTCCCCGGGGAGCGCCACCGCCGGTCGACGAGGTGCTGGCGGCGTGCCGCCGGCACCTCGCGACCGCTGAGCTGGAAGGCGCCGTGGCCGCGGCCGCATCGGCTGCCCGGGCGACCGGGCCCGAGCAGGCGGCGGCGACGACCGGGAACGGCATCACGGCCCACGAGGCGGTGGGGGCCGCTCTGTGCGCCGCACTCCCCCGGCTCGAGGACCCGGTGGCTGCCGTCACCTTCGCCGTGCGGATGGGTGGGGACACCGACACCATCGCGGCGATGGCCGGATCGATCGCCGGCGCCTTCGCCGGCGCCCGGGCGATGCCGGAGCACCTGCTCGCCCGGCTGGAGGGCCGGGAACGGATCGAATCGGTGGCCCACCGGCTCGCCACCCGAACCCGGGGGCCCGTCGATCCGGGCTGAGCGCTCCCGACGTCGGCGACGACCTCCTGCGCCCCAGGGGGCAGCGGTCACCCACCCGTCCGCGCGCACGCGCACGATGTCCGGGTCGGCAGCGTCGGCCGCCGCCACAACCGACCACGGGCCGGGTCAGGAACCGCGCCGCATGCGGTGTCGGGTCCGCGCCGGCGCGGAGGCCGGCAGCGAGGCGATGATGTCGGCGAGGCTGCAGGACGCGAGGCTCTCCCGCCACGCAGAGTGGGCCTCGGCCATCTTCACCGCGAGGACGCAGGCGCGGGCACACTCCTCGGGGGGCAGAGCCCCGGTCCCGCGCCGTCGGATCTCCCGGCAGACGTACGGGGAGACCGCTCCGTCGACGGCCTCGACGACGTCGAGCAAGGTGATCTGCTCCGCCGGTCTCGCCAGCTCGAACCCACCCCGGGGGCCGGTGCTCGCGCGCAGGACGCCCGCCTTGACCAGCGACTGGAGCTGCTTGGCCAGCGAGGCCGGCGGGAGGTCGTAGTACTCGGCCAGTTGCGCGGCCGTCGCGGAGGCGCCCCGCTCGAGCTGCGCGAGCGTCGTCGCGCAGTGCAGGAGCCATTCCGTGCTCGCCGGCAGCCTCACGGACGGGAGCATAACAAGGATATTGCGGGGGACTTTTCTCCGCGATATGGTCCCGCCGAGCCCGGAGAACGAGGGAGGAATCATGCGGGTCGCGGTTGCCGGCGCCACGGGCAACATCGGCGCCAGGGTCGTGAGGGTGCTGGAGGACGCCGGCCACGAGGCCGTCCGCGTCAGTCGGTCGTCCGGGGTCGACCTGCTCACCGGCGAGGGTCTCGACGAGGCCCTGACCGGGGTGCAGGCCGTCGTGGACGTCACCAACTCGGCAGCCACCGAGGTGGACGAAGCGCTCACCTACTTCGGCTCGGCCACCCGCAATCTCCTGGCGGCCGAGGATCGCGCCGGTGTGCGACACCACGTGCTGCTCTCGATCGCCGGCCTGCACCGCGTCCAGGGGAACGCCCACTACGCAGGCAAGCGACTCCAGGAGCGCCTCGTGGAGGAAGGTCCCGTGCCGTGGACGATCGTGCCGGCGACCCAGTTCCACGACTTCCCGGCCATGGTCGCCGGCTGGACGGAGAAGAACGGGGTCGCCACCGTGGCGCCGCTCCTGCTGCAGCCCGTGGCACCCGACGACGTGGCGAGCATCCTCGTGGAGCTGGCGGTCGGTGAGCCGAAGGGACGTTACGTCGACGTCGCCGGACCGGAACCACAGGACCTGGTCGACATGGTCCGCCGCACCAACGACGTGCTGGACCGTCAGGTGAAGCTCCGCCCCAGCTGGTCGACGGTGTTCGGCCCCGAGATGGCCGGCGAGGTGCTCCTCCCCGCGGACGGCGCGCGCATCGCACCCACGACCTTCGACGACTGGCTCGCCGCACAGCGGTGATCCAGCCGGTCCGACCGGACGACCGCGCCTGCCTGGTCGTCCGATCACGTCCACGCCGTGGTCGAGCGCCGCGGCAGGTAGCCGGAGGCCGGACATGCATCCCCGTGCTCAGCGCATCGCCCTGTGCCTGGTCGTGGCCGCGGTCGCGCCGTACACGGCGCTGAAGATCCTGTGGCTCACCGGCAGCACGGTCGGAGTGGAGAGCTCCGCCGGGGCAGCAGAGCTCCACAGCACCCGCGTGGTCGTCGGCAACGTCGTCACCATCCTGCTCGAGCTGATGGCCGTCGGTTTGGCGATCGCGCTGGTCCGTCCGTGGGGGCGGCGCGTCCCCGGGTGGATCGTGGTGGCGCTCGCGGGCGGAGCGACCGGCCTGCTGGCTCCGATCCTCGTCGGGCTCCCCCTGGGCGGTGCGCTGCAGGTGGTGGGGACAGGCGAGCTGCACACCGACGGGATGGACCATCTGAGCCCGTGGGTGTTCGCGCTGACGTACGGCGGATTCGGCCTGCTCGCCATCGGCATCGCAGTCCTCGCCTGGTGTTACACCCTCGGTCGGTGGGGGCGCGTTCTCAGCTACCCCCCGCCTCGTCCGCGAGGCTGGGCCATCGCCGTCGGTGCCCTGAGCATGGTGCCCTTCGGTATGGCCATGACCTGCTGGGGTCTGTTCGGCCCCGGGGCGAGCGGTCCCCGAGGCATGGATGCCCTGTCCCAGCGGACCGTCCTCGCCGTGACCGGACTGCTCGCGCTGGTCGGGTGGGTGGTTCCGCTCGTGAGGCGAGGAGCTCTCCGACCCCGCACCGCCTGGGTGCTCACGTGGGTGGGATGCACGACCGCCGCGCTGCAGGGTCCGACCCAGGTGCTGCTCGCCCACCAGGGTGATCCGGGCCCAGCGATGATCCTGATGGCGCTCGTGACGCTCACGGGAAGCGTGGCGTACGGACTCGCCGTCGTGCACGAGCGTCTCGCCGAGATCAGCCTGGAGACGGGTCTCCGGAGGAGAGCCCCCTGACATGCGGGGCTTCCGGCCGGCCCAGCTGCCTGGACGACGGTGGCACCGCCTGACCGGAACTGACGTCCCCGGGCAGCACACCTAGTCCGGCAGGGCGATGGGGCCGATCTCGGCGAACACGTCGCCGGGGCCCGGGTTCTGCTCGTGGGTGCCGCCGCCGAAGTGCCGCATGATGCCCCAGACCGCGTTGAGGGAGGTCTGCACCGCGCCCTCGACCCAGGCCGGCGTCCACGACACGTCGTCACCCGCCAGGAAGATCCCTCGCTGCTCGGGCGGGAGGTCGTCCTGCACGAAGTGCGCGTACATCCGCTGGTTGTACCGGTAGTGCCCGGGCAGGGCGCCCTTGAAGGCGCCGAGGAAGTTCGCGTCCGCCTCCCACGAGACGGTGATGGGGTCACCGATGATGTGCTGGGCGATGTCGACGTCGGGGTAGATCTTCCTCAGCGCGCCGAGCGCGAGGCGCACCCGCTGGTCCACCGGGTAGGGCAGCATCTTCAGCGCGTCGCTCATCCACGAGTACGTCAGGCAGATGACGCCGGGCTGGTCGTCGCCGTGGTCGAACAGGTAGGTGCCGCGGGTCAGCCGGTCGGTGAGCGTCATGCTCATGACGTCGCGGCCGGTCCTCGGGTCCTTGTCCTTCCAGAAGGGCCGGTCGACCATCACGAAGGTCTTCGACGACTGCATGTACCGGGTGCGGTCCAGCGCCGTCCACATCTTCTGGGAGAAGAGGCTCTCGTCGCAGTCGATCTGCGTCGTCAGCAGCCAGCTCTGGCAGGTGACGAGCACCGCGGGGTAGCGGCGGACGTGGCCCCAGGCGTCCGTGACGGCGAAGCGCCCGTCCGCGTCCCGGGCGATCGCGGCGACGCCGGCGCGCGGCCCGCCGGAGTGCAGCTTCGCCAGCGTCGTCCCGGCCGGCCAGTGGGCGAGCTGGGACGGCGCGTGGTTCCACAGCCCCCACGGCACCTGCTCCACGCCACCCACGACGAAGCGCTGGTCGTCGTCGCAGTTCGTCATCACGACGCGGAAGATCTCGAGCATCGAGTTCGGGAAGTCGGAGTCCCACCCGCCGGTGCCGAACCCCACCTGGCCGAAGACCTCCCGGTGGTGGAACGAGAGCCGGGAGAACGCCTCGGAGCTCGCGATGAAGTCGTAGAAGGTGCGGTCGTCCCACAGCGGGACCAGCTCGTCCCAGAGCGACTTCAGCTTCGTGACGTCGCGCGCCCGGATCGCGTCCTGGATCTCGTCGAAACCCACGGTCCCGAGAGCGTCGGCCCACGCCGCCGCGACCTCCCGGAACAGCGGCGGCAGCGCCTCGGACGACTCGGCGTAGTGCGTCTCGCCCTCGATGTCGATGACCGTGCTGCCCGACGCCGACGTCAGCGGGTTGGGGAACGGCCTGGTCTCCAGGCCGAGCAGGTCGACGTAGCGGTAGAAGGCGGTCGACGACACGGGGAACCGCATGCCACCCAGCTCGGCGACGATCTCCGCGGGGGCGCCCTCGAACCGCGCCGACCGCAGCCGCCCGCCCATCTGCGACGACTCGTAGAGGACCGGCTTGAGCCCGAGCTTCATGAGCTCGTAGGCGGCGACCAGACCGGAGATCCCCGCACCGACGATGGCGACCTCCTCGCCGCGCCGCTCGGGTGGGATCTCGCCGATGCCGACCGGGTGCGTGATCCAGTCGTCGAACGCGAACGGGAAGTCCGGGCCGAAGATCGTGACCGGCGGCCGGTCCTCGTCGCGAGCGGCCTCACGGTCCGGACCGATCGTCACGGCGTCCTCCTCCTCACCTGCACCGGCTGCTCGCGGCTGGTGTCCAGGCGCGCGGTGTCGCACCCTACGGGGGCGCCCGGTGCGGCCCGCCACGCTCAGGCGAGCAGGGCGGCCATCCGCTCGCGGAGCGCGGTCGCGGCCGAGTAGGGCCGGACCATCACGGTCAGCTCGGTGAGCACGCCGTCGCGGCCGCGCAGGACGTCCACGCCCTGGAGGACGCGGCCGCCGACCCTGGTGTCGAAGGCGAGGACGTGCCCGTCGTCGCCCGCGTAGGAGGCGGTGTAGCGGAAGTCCTCGAAGACCGACATGACGCCGGTGAGGATCGCGCGCAGCGGTCCGGTGCCGCGGTAGGGCTCGTGGACGATCGGCGACAGGAAGACGCAGTCGTCGGTGAACAGCCGCACCGCGGCATCGACGTCGCGGTTCTCGACGGCCGCCCGGAAGGCGGCGAAGGGGTCGGTCGGCACGGTCATCCCTCTCAGTCCATCGTCGCGGTGCGGACCCGCACCACCGCAGGCACCCTCCCACCAGCGCCTCGTCGGGGACCACCACACCGCGGTGGCGGCCCCCGACGAGGACGTCCGGCGACCGCCCGGAGCGGTGCCGGGCACCGGCGCGAGGTCTACGGCAGCACCTTGTCGATCTCCGGGGCAAGCAGCTCGCGAGCCCGCTCGGCGGTGATGACGTCGGCCGGGTCCGGCTCGATGACCTCTCGGGAGGCGCCGTCCTCGTACACGTGCTCGCCGATCATCCGGGCGCGCGCATCGTAGGGCCAGACGAAGGCAAGGGTGCGCTTGAGCAGGTACATCTCACCGGGGTCGTCCCCGGGCCGCACGTTCGAGAACGCGCTCTCCCCGAGCATGGGGGCGGGCACGAACCCGTAGAACTCGACCTCACCGGAGAACCCGTGGTCGTTGACCGCGAGGTCGTTCTCGCCCACCCACATCACCAGGGCGTTCGCCGCCGCGAGCGACTCGTAGAAGGCGGTGACCTCGGGCATTCCGTCGAGGATGATCGACTGCCCGCCCTCGTGGAGGCGGTAGTGGGGGTGCTCGACGGTCATGTCCGGCGCCAGCAGCTCCTTGTACCGGCCGGAGACCTCCAGCAACCCGTGCATCCGGTAGTTCTTCAGGATCGCCCGGTGGTGGGGGTTGTCGATGGTGGAGACGAGCTTCTCCAACTCGCGTGCATGGGCGGACAGCGCGTCCTCGTAGCGGCTCACTGGATCTCCTCGGGTGCAGCGGTCTAGGTGGGGGGGATCCTGGGCCGCGCCGCTCGCATCGGTCCATGACGCAGATGGGCCGCCATCGAAAGCGATCGGTTAACAGCGCAGGTCAGAACCGGCCTCGACGTGAGCTGGGCCACTACTGTGTCGGCAGGAGGAGTCACCGTGGACCTCAACCTGCACCTCGTGCGCCACCTCGTCGCCGTCGTCGACGACGGGCACTTCGGTCGTGCGGCCGAGCGGCTCTACCTCAGCGCGCCCGCGCTCAGCCAATCGGTGCGCAAGCTCGAGCGGGCGCTCGGCGTCCCGTTGCTGGACCGCTCCGCCCACCCGGTGCGCCCGACGCCGGCCGGGGAGGGCTTCCTGGCCGAGGCGCGGGAGGCACTCGCCGCCGCCGACCGGGCCGTCGCCGCCGTGATGGCCCACCGCCGCCGACAGGCAAGCACGCTACGGCTGGGCTTCATGACCGCGCCGGCGGGTTGGCGGATCCGTCAACTGCTCGACCAGCTGGCCCGCGAAGTGCCGGAGGTGTCCGTCGACCTCGTGGAACTTCCATGGGCCCAGCAAGTCAGCTCCGTACGAGAGGGCGTCGTCGACGCCTCGCTGGTGCGACTGCCGTTCTCGGATACCCGAGGCCTGCGCTTCGACCCGGTACACCTGGAGAAGCGGGTCGTGGCCCTCCCGGCCCTGCACCCGCTCGCAGTGCGCCCGGCCGTGGAACTCCGGGACCTCGACGGCGAACCCCATGTGACCGACGAGGACGCCGACCCCGCGTGGGTGCGTTGGTGGGCCTGCGATCCACGCCCCAGCGGAGTCGCCGTCCGCTACGGCCCCTCCGTCCGCACCATGGATGCACTGCTCGAGGTGGTCGCATCCAGGCAGGCCATCGCGATCACCGGGGAGTTCGTGGCCGCAAGCTACCGCCATCCCGAGGTGGCGTTCCTCCCGGTCCTCGATGCGGAGTCAGCCATGCTGGCCCTCTGCACCCGAGCCACCGACCCCTCACCGCTCGTAGCGGCCTTGCGGCGGGCGACGAGCTCGGTGCGTGACGCGGACGCGTCGCTCCGTCCGACATCGGCCTGACCGGCTCTGCCCGACGGTGCAGCCTCGGGGAAGCCGACGGACCGGGAACGATCGAAGCCCGCGACCGGCGGGCGGGCCGGTCACGGGCTCGTGTCTGCTCCCCCGATTGGACTCGAACCAATAACCCTGCGATTAACAGTCGCATGCTCTGCCAATTGAGCTACGGGGGATCAGCGGTGCGAACCGCTGGCCCGACGAGAGTACCCCACGCGCCGACGCCCCCCGCACGCGGCTCACGAGGGGCGAAGCGTTGTGCACCACAGGTACGGTGGCCGTCGTTCACCGCATGTTCACTCTGGAGGTTTCCGTGGCCAAGCTGTCGTTCCTCGCCGGATTCGGGGCTGGCTACGTCCTCGGGTCGCGGGCCGGCCGCGAGCGCTACGAGCAGCTCCGGCGCGCCTGGGAGCAGGCCAAGGACGACCCGCGCCTGCAGAGCCTCGCGGGCATGGCGCAGGCCAAGGCCGACGACGCCGTCTCCACGCTGAAGGCCCAGCTGGGCAGCGAGGCCCCTCGCTGATCCGCGCGCCGGCTCAGTCCGGCAGCTCGGCGGCCAGCACCTCGGCGAGCTTCTGCCGTGCGGTCTCCCTGGCACCCGGGTCGTCGCGGTCGGCGTCGTCGTCGAACACCACGGTCCACTCCCGGACGGCCTGACCGGGCACCCGGCGGGCGACCAGCAGCAGCCCTCCCCGGTCCGGCAGCGGTACGCGCCGGCTGGTGACGATGGTCTGGTCCACCCGGCGCCGCACGACCGCGGGGAGGTCGCCGGCGTCCGCGAGCACGTGCCGCACCACCGGCAGCCGCGACTGCACACCCGGCTCCACCTCGGCGAGCGGCGTGACCGTGAAGGAACCGCCGCCGTCGGCGGTCGCGGCCCAGCGGGCGTGCCCCACCTCGTGCCACGGCAGCACCGTGTCCCCGGCGGCCGGGCCGATCACCCGCAGACCGCGGGAGGTGGCCACCAGCCAGCCGGCCCCGCGGGCGAGCACGCCCCAGGCGAGCACCCGCTCGTCGGGGTCGGCCACCGCGGCCCGCACCTCCTCCGGCGGGCGGGCGAACCGGCGCCGCAGCTCGGCCAGCAGGCTCATGCCAGGCCGCCCATCGCACGCTTGCGCAGCGAGATCGCCAGCTGCTCGAGATCCATCAGCTGCTTGAAGGCCTTCATGTACTCGTCGCCGGAGTCGACCGGGTTCGTCCGTTGCAGCCGGCCCTTCAGGGCGGTGATCTCGCGGACGGTCGCCATCTCCTGCACCCGCGCGAGGAGCGCGTTGACGTAGCCGGCGTCGCACTCGCCGCTCACCGAGCGCATCGGCTCCACCGCCAGCGCCGTGAGCAGGGCGCGGGCGCTCTCCCGCTCGCAGTGCGCGGCGACCTCGTCCAGCCAGGCCGGCCCGGTGACGGTCACGGCAGCCACACCCCCGGCCGCGGCGATGGCGGCCACCACGGCGGCGTAGTCGGGGTCGGTGTAGGCGTTCGGGGGGATGGCGTCGAACTCGGGGCCGGCGAGCTCGGGCGCCTGCAACGCGGCCTTCACCGCCTCCCGCTCCACGGCGACCGCGGCGTCGTCGGGGGTGCGCTGGGGCGCGCGGGGGCGGCCCCGGGAGGGCGCTCCTCCCCCGTCACCGGTCGCCCGGCGCACGCGCTCGAGCACCTCTGCCTCGTCGGTGTTGCCGATCATCCCGGCGAGTTCGCGGGCGTAGGCGGGGCGCAGCGCGTGGTCCTTGATCTGGGCCACCAGCGGCACGGTCTTCTCCAGGGCGGCGACCCGGCCCTCCACGGTGTCCAGGTCGTAGCCGGCCAGCGTGGTCTTGAGCACGAAGGCGATCAGCGGGGTGCGGCGGGCAACCAGGTCGCGGACGGCGGCGTCGCCGTGCTCCTGCCGCAGCTCGCACGGGTCACGCCCCTCCGACTCGACCGCGACGAACGTCTGACCGACGAAGCGCTGGTCCTCGGCGAAGGTCTTCATCGCCGCCGCCTGGCCGGCCGCGTCGCCGTCGAAGGTGTAGACCACCTCCCCGCGGAACTCGTCCTGGTCCATCAGCAGCCGCCGCAGCACCCCGATGTGCTCGGCGCCGAAGGCGGTACCGCACGAGGCCACCGCCGTCGTCACCCCGGCCAGGTGGCAGGCCATGACGTCGGTGTAGCCCTCGACGACGACCGCCTGGTGCCGCTTGGCGATGTCACGCTTGGCGCGGTCGATGCCGTAGAGCACCGAGCTCTTCTTGTAGAGCGGTGTCTCCGGGGTGTTGAGGTACTTGGGGCCGGGGTCGTCGTCCATCAGCTTGCGGGCACCGAAGCCGATGACGTCGCCGGTGATGTCGCGGATCGGCCACACCAGCCGGCGGTGGAAGCGGTCGATCAGGGTGCCCCGGGAGGACTCCTTCGCCAGCCCGGCCATGACCAGCTCCTGCTGGCTGAAGCCCTTGGCTCGCAGGTGGCGGGTGAGCCCGTCCCAGCCGCCGGGTGCGTAGCCGCAGCCGAAGTCCAGCGCCGCCTGCCGGTCGAAGGCGCGGTCGGCGAGGAACTGCCGGGCGGGCGCGGCCTCCGGCGTGCCGAGCTGCTCGGCGTAGAAGGCGGCCGCCGCGGTGTTGGCCGCGACCAGCCGCGCCCGCTGCCCGACCGAGGCCCGGTCGGGGCCCGCGGTGGGGCGGCCGCCGTCGTCCTCGTACTTCAGCTCGATGTTGGCGCGGTTGGCCAGCAGCTCGACGGCCTCGGTGAACGACAGGTGGTCGATCTCCTGGACGAAGCGGATGACGTCGCCACCGACCCCGCAACCGAAGCAGTGGTAGAGCCCGCGGCTCGGCGTCACCTGGAACGACGGCGACTTCTCGTCGTGGAACGGGCACAGCCCCTTGAGGCTCCCGCCACCGGCGCGCTTGAGCTGCAGGTGCTCGCCGACGATCTCGTCGATCTTGCTGCGGTCGCGCACCAGCGCGATGTCCGCGGCGCGAATGCGCCCCCGGCCGGCCATCAGGCGACCGCCGCCGCTGCCGTGACCCGCCGGCGGATCACGTGCTCCCACCACAGCAGGAACAGCTGCTGGTCCAGCGGCAGGGCGCCGTCGAGGGTGATCGCGGGCCGCGGGGTCCAGCCCGGCGTGGTGCCGCTCTCCGCCACCTGACGCCCGTGCAGCAGGAACCGGTGGGTCCCCTTCCAGCGGGAGGCGGGCCGCACCTCGACCGTCGCCCCCTCCAGGTCGATCGCCCAGGTGCCCCTCCAGCTCGACGTCTGCCGGGCACGCAGCCGGGCGGTGCCCTCCGGGTCACCCGACCGGTGACCGGTGAGCTCGCGCTTGCGCCGGGCGTACTCCCAGGTGTCGCCGTCGACCGCCACCGTGGCGGCCTCCGTCCACGTCGCGGGGCGCAGCGTCGCCACGACCCGGCCGTCGCGCAGCACCGGCAGGACGCCCTTCGGCGCGCCCTGCGTACCGGCCCTGCCCAGTTCGAGCACCGTTCCTCCCTCAGCCGATGCCGGGCGCGCCGGCGATGCTCTCACCGGTCACGCGGTAGAGCAGGTAGGCAGCAGTCTCCCGCAGGATGTAGCGGAACTGGGTGGCGCGGGTCTGCACCGCCGGGCCCTGGCGGGTCGGTGAGCTCTCCGCCTCGATCCCCGCGTCCTCGGCCATCCGCTCGGCGCGCATCGCGTGCCAGGGGTCGGTGACCAGCACGGCACGCTCCCAGCCGCGCTCGTCGAACGCCGCGCCGACCACGCGCATGCTCTCCAGGGTGTCCACACCCTCGGGCACCGCGAGCAGCGACTCGGTGGGCACCCCGGCCGCCGCGAGGTAGTCGCGCCCGGCCTCCGCCTCGGTGAACTGGTCGCCGGCCGCCTTCCCGCCGACGGTCACGATCACCGGTGCGACGCCCTGCTCGTACAGGGCCCGCGCGTGCTCCAGCCGGGCCGCGAAGATCGACGACGGGACGCCGTTGTACTGGGCCGAGCCCAGCACCACGATCGCGTCGGACTGCGGCCGGGCGTCCTGCCGCGCCGTCCACCAGATGGCGAGCGCCGTGGAGGCCACCAGCAGCACGGCGGCCAGGACCCCGGCCCCGACCACCCGCGACAGCAGACTCCGCACACCCACCCGTCATGGGTACCACGCGGGGACGACGGCGCGCGGCGGCCCGGGACGGGGCACCGGCGCGCCGCCTCGCGTCGCGCCGGCGGCTCGCCGCGCTGCCGGCGCCCCGCGACCGCACCACGGGGAGGCGCGTCCACACACCCCCCTATATGAGAATGATTCTCGTTATGGGTACGGTCACGTCGTCCGATCCCCGAACGACAGGAGCACCCGTGCCTCCCCTCCCCTCCCTCCGCGCCGCCGCCCTGGCGGCCGCCGTACCCCTCGCCCTGGCCACCGGCTGCGCGTCGACCGACGGCGGTGAGCCGGCGTCGGCCAGCAGCGCGCCGACCGCGTCCGGACCGGCGGAGCTGGGCGCCAGCTCGCCGCGCCTGGCCCTGACCTACGACGGCGGCCTCCTGGTCCTGCACGGCGAGACGCTCGAGGTGCTCGCCGACGAGCCGCTCGAGGGCTTCAACCGGCTCAACGCCGCCGGCGACGGCCGACACTTCCTCGTGTCGACCCAGCAGGGCTTCCGCCTGCTCGACGGCGGCGCCTGGGCCGAGCCGCACGGCGACCACGAGCACTACTACGCCGCCGACCCGGAGCTGACCGACGTCGTCCTCCCCGCCGAGAAGCCCGGGCACGTCGTCGCCCACGCCGGGCGGACCGTGCTGTTCGACGACGGCACCGGGGAGGTCACCGCGTTCGACAGCGCCGACCTCGCCGACCCGGACCGCGAGGTGCGCGAGTTCGCCACGCCGGCGGCCCACCACGGCGTCGCGGTGGAGCTCGAGGACGGCACGATGCTCGTCTCCGACGGCACGGAGGAGGAGCGCTCCGGGGTGCGCATCCTCGACGCGGACGGGGACGAGATCGCCGCCCGGGACGACTGCCCCGCCGTGCACGGCGAGACGGTGGCCGCCGACGAGGCGGTCGTCATCGGCTGCCAGGACGGCGCCGTCCTGTACGCCGGCGGCGAGCTGGTGAAGATCGAGAGCCCGGACGAGTACGGCCGCATCGGCAACCAGTTCGGCACCGAGAACTCGCCGATCGTGCTCGGTGACTACGAGCGCAGCGCGGAGGACCGCTCCAGCACCGTGGCGCTGATCGACACCACCACCGCGCAGCTGCGCCTGGTCGACCTGCCGGCGCCGTACTGGTACCGCTCCTTCGGCCGCGGGCCGAACGGCGAGGGGCTGGTCCTGACCTACGACGGCGCGCTGCAGGTCATCGACCCGGTGTCCGGCACCGTCACGGACTCCATCCCGGTCACCGGGCCGTGGGAGGAGTCGGAGAACTGGCAGGACCCGCACCCGCAGGTCTTCGTGGTCGACGGCATCGCCTACGTGACCGAGCCCGCCACCCGGGAGATCCACGCCGTCGACGTCGAGGGCGGCGAGGTGTGGAAGTCGGCGCAGCTGGAGGTCACGCCCAACGAGCTCGCCGGCGTCTCCGGGGACGTCGAGGCGCACGGCGCGCACGAGGAGGACCACGAGCACGACGAGCAGGGCGAGTGATCCGGCCGGCGGCCCTGCCGGCCGGCCTCGTCGCGGCCGGCCTGCTCACCGCCCTGGCCGGCTGCGGGGACGCGGCGAACGGCGCCGACGACGCACGGCTGGACGTCGTGGTCACCTCCTACCCCCTCGCGTACGTGAGCGAGGAGGTAGGCGGACCGCACGTGGAGGTCACCAACCTGGTCCCACCCGGCGGGGACAGCCACCGGCTGGAACCGGCGCCCCGGGACGTCGCGGTCCTCGGCGAGGCCGACGTCGTGGTCCACCAGTCGGGCGGCCTGCAGCCGGCGGTCGACGCCGTCCTCGAGCAGGAGCGCCCCGAGGACGTCGTCGACGCCGCCGCCCTGGCGGACCGGGGTGCCGATCCGCACTTCTGGCTCGACCCCACCCGCCTCGCCGACCTCGGTCACCGCCTCGCGGGCGAGGTCGCCGAGGCGGACCCCGGTCACGCCGACGCCTACCGAGAAGGCGCCGAACGGCTGGCGGCCGCGCTCCAGGAGATCGACCGGGAGTACGCCGACACCCTCGCGCCCTGTCGCGGGGCCACCCTGCTCGCCTCGCACGAGGCGTTCGGCTACCTCGCCGACCGGTACGGCCTGCGGCAGGTCGGGGTGGCGGGGCTGGACCCGCACGTCGAGCCCTCGCCCAGCCGGTTGCGGCAGGTCGCGGAGGAGGTCACCGGCACCGGCGCCCGGACGATCTTCTTCGAGGCCACCGCCGGGGACCGCGTCGCCCGGACCCTCGCGGGCGACCTGGGGCTGGCCACCGACGTGCTGCACCCGGTCGAGCGGGTGCAGGCGGAGGAGACCTATCCCGAGCTCATGGCGGCCAACCTGGCGGCGCTGCGTCGCGGGCTCGCCTGCGACGGCTGACGGCGGGCCCGGGCCCCTGCACCGCAGCCGCCGTGCAGGGGCCCCCGGGCCGAGCTCGCGAGGCGTGGGGGCTCCGGGATCCTCTCTCAGGCGCCCGCGCGTCCTCCGCCGAGCGCGGCGCGCCCGGCCTCCAGCCGCGCCACCGGCACCCGGAACGGCGAGCAGGAGACGTAGTCCAGGCCGACCTCGTGGAAGAAGTGCACCGAGTCGGGGTCGCCGCCGTGCTCGCCGCAGATGCCGAGCTTGAGGTCGGGCCGGGCCGCCCGGCCGCTCTCGGCGCCGATCCGCACCAGCCGGCCGACGCCGTCCCGGTCCAGCGACTCGAACGGCGAGATGCCGAAGATCCCCTTGTCCAGGTACTGGTGGAAGAACGCGGCCTCGACGTCGTCGCGGGAGAAGCCCCACGTCATCTGGGTGAGGTCGTTGGTGCCGAACGAGAAGAACTCGGCGTGCTCGGCGATCTCGGCGGCGGTCAGCGCCGCGCGGGGCACCTCGATCATGGTGCCGATCAGCGGCCGCAGGTCGACGCCGCACTCCTCGCAGACCTCGGCGAGCACCCGCTCGGACTCCTCGCGGATGGCCTCCAGCTCCTGCACCGCCCCCACCAGCGGGATCATGATCTCCGGCCGCGGATCGCCCCCGGCCTGCTTCCGCTCGCAGGCGGCCTCGGCGATGGCCCGCACCTGCATGGCGAACAGCCCGGGCACCACCAGACCGAGCCGCACCCCCCGCAGGCCCAGCATCGGGTTGGACTCGTGCAGGCGGCGGACCGCGGTCAGCAGCCGCAGATTGCCCTCGTCGGGTTCGCCGCGCTCCTCGGCCAGCGCGACCCGTACCGACAGCTCGGTGAGGTCGGGGAGGAACTCGTGCAGCGGAGGGTCCAGCAGCCGAACGGTGACCGGCAGCCCGTCCATCGCCTCGAAGATCTCCAGGAAGTCCTGCTTCTGCAGCGGCTCCAGGGCGTCCAGGGCGGCCTGCCGTTCCTCGTCGCCGTCGGCCAGGATCAGCTTCTCGACCAGCTTCCGGCGGTCGCTGCCGAGGAACATGTGCTCGGTCCGGCACAGGCCGATCCCCTGGGCGCCGAACCGCCGGGCACGGGCGGAGTCCTCGGGGGTGTCGGCATTGGTGCGGACGTCGAGCCGCCGCTTCTCGTCGGCGTGGGTCAGGATCCGGTGGACGCTCCTCACCAGGTCGTCGGCGTCATCGTGCTCCGGGTCGAGCTCGCCCTCGAAGTAGCGGACCACCGACGAGGGCTCCACCGGCACCTCGCCAAGCCACACCTTGCCGGTGGAGCCGTCGATGGAGATGACGTCGCCCTCGCGGACGACGGTGCCGTCGGGCGCGGTGAACTCCTTCGCCCTGGTGTCGACCCGCAGCTCCTCGGCGCCGCAGACGCAGGTCTTGCCCATGCCCCGGGCGACGACGGCGGCGTGCGAGGTCTTGCCACCGCGGCTGGTCAGCACCCCCTCGGCGGCGATCATGCCGGAGAGGTCGTCGGGGTTGGTCTCCCGGCGGACCAGGACGACCTTCTCACCACGGTCGGCCCACTGCGCCGCTGCCTCCGAGCTGAACACGGCCCGGCCGACGGCCGCACCGGGCGAGGCGTTCATGCCCTGGGTCAGCTGCTGGGCGTCGCCCCCGGAGACGAACCGCGGGAACATCAGCTGGGCGAGCTGGTCACCGGTGACCCGGCGGACCGCCTCGTCCATGTCGATGAGCCCCTCGTCGACCAGCTGGGTCGCGATGCGGAACGCCGCCCCCGCCGTCCGCTTGCCGACACGGGTCTGCAGCATCCAGAGCTTGTTGCGCTCGATGGTGAACTCGATGTCGCAGAGGTCGCGGTAGTGCGACTCCAGCCGCGACATCGTTGCCATCAGCTCGTCGTAGGCGCCCTTGTCTATGGTCTCCAGGTCCGCCAGCGGCACGGTGTTGCGGATGCCGGCGACGACGTCCTCCCCCTGCGCGTTCTGCAGGTAGTCCCCGTACACGCCCTGCTCGCCGCTGCCCGGGTCGCGGGTGAACGCCACGCCGGTGCCGGAGTCCATGCCCAGGTTGCCGAACACCATGGCGCAGACGTTCACGGCGGTGCCGGCGTCGCTGGGGATGCGCTCGCGACGGCGGTAGATGATCGCCCGGTCGGAGTTCCAGGAGTCGAAGACGGCGTTGATCGCGAGATCCATCTGCTCCCGCGGGTCCTGCGGGAAGTCCTGGCCGGTGTGCTCGCGCACGATGGCCTTGAACCGGACGACGACGTCGCGCAGGTGCTCGGCGTCGAGATCCAGGTCCAGATCGGTGCCCTGCTCCTCCTTGGCCGCGTCGAGGGCGTCGTCGAAGAGCGCGCCGTCGATGCCCAGCACGGTCTTGCCGAACATCTGGATCAGCCGGCGGTAGGAGTCCCAGGCGAAGCGCTCGCTCCCCGACTGCGCCGCCAGACCCTGGACGGAGTCGTCGTTGAGGCCGACGTTCAGAACCGTCTCCATCATCCCCGGCATGCTCGCCGCGGCACCGGACCGGACCGACACCAGCAGCGGGTCGACCGGATCGCCGAGGGTCTTCCCCATCGACTTCTCCAGCGCCGCCAGGTGCCCGCTGACCTGCTCGTCCAGCTCCGGCGGGGTGCTCCCGTGCTCCAGGTAGTACCGGCAGGCGTCCGTGGTGATGGTGAAGCCGGGCGGCACGGGCAGACCCAGGTTGGTCATCTCGGCCAGGTTGGCGCCCTTGCCGCCGAGCAGGTCCTTCTGGTCCCTGCTGCCCTCGCTGAAGTCGTAGACCCACTTCCCGTCAGCCACCCGTACCTCCGCATCCGTCAGCCCTCCGGGGCCGATCCGCCAGAGGAGACAATGCCGCGCGGAGCAGACGTCCTAAACGTCCACCCCGCCGACGTCCGTCGATCCTGGCGTACAAGAGCAGCCGGCGCGAGCCCTGGCCGCGGTGGCGCCGGTCGGGGTCAGTCGATCCCGCAGATGCGCGGGCCGTCCTCGTTGACCACGGCGAGCTGTGCCGATCCGCCGTCGTCCCAGCGGACGGTCACCTGCTGCACCCGGGCGCCCTCGCCCGGGTCGTCCTCGACCTCGACGATCTCGGCGTCCCCCGGGCGCGAGTACTCGGCCTCCATGCCGGTGCCGTCCAGCCGACCGCGCTCGTCCTCGCACAGCAGCCCGTACGCCGTCTCGGTGTCCCCGTTCGCGAGCGCCGCCAGGAACACCCCGGTGACCTCGGTGGCCTGGTCGGCGGGCCCGCCCCGGACCAGGTATAGGACGCCGACCATGCCGACGGCCACCACCACGGTGCCCACCAGGCCGCCGATCAGCCAGCCCTGCCGGGCGCGCGGCGTGCCGGTGTGCAGCGGCGCGGGGTCGTCGTCGTAGAGGAAGGGGCCCTGCGTCATCCGCCGCTCGTCTCCAGTTCTGCGCCCACGGGTGGGCGGGGGTCGTCCCGGTCGGCGAGCCAGCCCTCGGGAAGGGCGACGGGGCGGGGGGTGCTCGTCCGGCCGCGCGGCGCACCGAGGACGGCGGTCGGGTACGGCTGGTCGGGGATGCCCGCGAGCAGCCCGGCCAGCTCGTCGAGGCTGCTGACCATCGCCAGCGCCCGGCGCACGTCCCCGCCCACGGAGAAGCCCTTGAGGTACCAGGCGACGTGCTTGCGGAAGTCGCTGCAGCCGTGGCGCTCGCCGTGCTCCTCGGCCAGCAGCGTGGCGTGCCGGTGCATGATCGCCGCGACCTCGCGGAACGTCGGCAGCGCTCGCCGCGCCTGCCCCGCGAAGGCGGCGGCGAGGTCGCCGAACAGCCAGGGCCGCCCCAGGCAGCCGCGGCCGATCACGACGCCGGCGCAGCCGGTCTCGGCGACCATGCGCAGCGCGTCGTCGGCCTCCCAGATGTCGCCGTTGCCGAGCACCGGGATGTCGACGGCCTCTACGAGCCGCGCGATCGGTGCCCAGTCGGCGGTGCCGCTGTAGAGCTGGTCGGCGGTCCGGCCGTGCAGCGTGATCGCCGCGGCGCCCTCGTCCTGGGCGATGCGGCCGGCGTCGAGGTAGGTGACGTGGTCGGCGTCGATGCCGATGCGGGTCTTGATGGTGACCGGCACGTCCTTCGCGGCGCGCACGGCCTCCCGGACGATGTCCCGCAGCAGCACGCGGTGCCACGGCAGCGCCGAGCCGCCGCCCTTGCGGGTCACCTTCGGCACCGGGCAGCCGAAGTTCAGGTCGATGTGCGCCGGTCGGGTGCCGGCGACGCCCTCGTCGACGAGCATCTCCACGGCGCGGCCGACGGTCGCCGGGTCGACGCCGTACAGCTGGACGGAGAAGGCGTCCTTCTCGTCGGCGGTCGCGCGGATCATCCGCAGCGTCTTGTCGTTCCGCTCGACCAGCGCCCGCGTGGTGATCATCTCGCAGACGTAGAGGCCGGCCCCGAACTCACGGCACAGCGTGCGGAAGGCCGGGTTGGTGATGCCGGCCATGGGCGCGAGGACGACGGCGGGGTCGACGGTGAGCGCACCCAGCCGCAGCGGCGGCAGGGGCGCCGTCGTCGTCGGCTCGAGCGTGGCGGTCACGGCACCCAGAGTAGGCGGCGACCGCCGTCACTCGGACCTCCGCCGCCCGGCCGGGTGAGCCGCCAGCAGGCTCGAGCCGCCTGGTCGCCCGTCCAGCCGCGCCACGACCCGGGTCGACGGTCGGCGGCGCGACTCGAGCCGCACGCCGTCCCCAGGCCGGCGCCGGTCCACAGACCGGGCAGGGCGCGTCCCGGAAATGGCTGGCTGCCCGACGGTCGTCCCGTGACCACGCACCTGCACGTCCCGCTCGCCGTCGACGAACCCGCACGGCGGCGCCTGGGCATCTTCACCACCGCCGACCTCGCCGCTCGGGGCGTGACCGAGCGCGAAGTCCGGACGGCGACCCGAACGGGCG
This sequence comes from Blastococcus sp. SYSU DS0616, assembly GCF_054051015.1. Classification (NCBI taxonomy): domain Bacteria; kingdom Bacillati; phylum Actinomycetota; class Actinomycetes; order Geodermatophilales; family Geodermatophilaceae; genus Blastococcus; species Blastococcus sp. SYSU DS0616. The sequence goes on along the minus strand of NZ_JBJHAJ010000005.1, from coordinate 58,132 downwards.
CGTGGGTGCGACTGCGCACCGGTGTCTTCGTCAGCGCCGCGGACCTCGCCGAGGTGGAGCGCACCGATCGTCGACCGGGCCTGGAGGCGCTGGCCGTCACGACCGCCCTGGCCCGTCCGTCCGCCGTCCTCAGCCGGGACAGCGCGGCCTGGGTGTGGGGGCTGCCCCGCCCGTTCCCGGCTCCGGTCGCCGTGCACCTGACCGATCCGCACCACTGGCGCCGGGGACGCGGCTGGCTGATGACCCGGGCTGCGCTGCCCGACGACGACGTCACCGTCCGCGGCGCCTACCGGGTGACGACGGTGGCACGCACGCTGGTCGACGTCGCCAGGGCCTGGCCGGAGATCCACGCCGTCGCCGCCGTCGACGCCGCCCTGCTGCGCGGCCTGACGACCCACGACGACGTGCGCCGCGTCATCGACCGGCAGGTGAACGTGCCCGGGATCCCGCGTGCCGGCCGCGCGCTGGGCCTCGCCGACGGCCGGGCCGAGTCGTGGCTGGAGACCTGCGGCCGGCTGACGTTCGCCGCGCTCGGGCTGCCGCCGTTCGTACCGCAGGTGGAGCTGCGTGTCGACGGTCAGCTGGTGAAGGTGGTCGACGGCTGGTACCCCGGGGCCGCGGTGGCGGTGGAGTTCGACGGCCGGATCAAGTACCGCCGACCGCAGTTCGGCCGCACCGCGGAGCAGGAGCTGTGGGAGGAGAAGCGCCGGGAGGATCTGCTCCGCTCGGTCGGGGTGCGGTTCCTCCGAGTCTTGTACGAGGACCTCAACGGGGGGCGTCGACGACTGGACCGGTCGGCACGGCGGCTGCTCGCCGTCCCCGGCCCCGAGGTGCGGGAGTTCCTGGCGGTGCCGCGGCCCGCGGGCCGCGCGCGCGGTCACGACGCTGGGGACGACGGATGGCTCGCCCGGGTCGAGGACGGCGTCGGCCGACCGGGTTGAGCCGCACCGGCGCCCCGGAAGCCGCGCCGTGGCGCGGCGCACCGGTCGGCCGTGCGGGTTGACCCGCCGCACGGCCGACCGGCTTCACCGGTGGGACGACACGAGCTCAGAACGGGTAGACGCGCGGCTCCACCTGCATGCTGATCCAGCGCAGCTCGGTGAATGCCTCGATGCCGGCGAGCCCACCGAACCGCCCGTACCCACTGTCCTTCACACCACCGAAGGGCATCTGCGCCTCGTCGTGCACGGTGGGCGCGTTGATGTGGCAGATGCCGGACTCGATCCGCCGGGCGACCTGGAACCCGCGTGCGGCGTCGCGTGTGAAGACGGCGGCCGACAGCCCGTAGGCGCTGTCGTTGGCCGCGGCGACCGCCTCCTCCTCGCTCGCGACCCGGGTGATCGTGACGGCCGGGCCGAAGATCTCCTCGTGGAAGATCTCCATGTCCGGCGTGACGTGGTCGAGCACCACGCCGGGCATGATCGTGCCCTGCGGCTCGCCCTTGGTCAGCACCTTCGCGCCCTTGGCGACGGCGTCGTCCACCAGTCGCTGGATGTGCTCGACGGTGCTCGTGCCGATGACCGAGCCGAGGACGACGTCGCCCGTGCGCGGGTCGCCGATCGGCAGCGACTCCACCCGGGCGACCAGCTTCGCGACGAACTCCTCGGCGATCGACTCGTCGACGATGATCTTGTCGGTCGACATGCAGACGTGGCCCTGGTTGACGAAGCCGCCGAAGGTCGCCCCCTGGACGGCGGCGTCGATGTCGGCGTCGTCGAGGACCAGGAGCGGGTTCTTGCCCCCCAGCTCGAGCAGCGCCGGCACGAGGTGGCGCGCGCAGACCTCGCCGATGATGCGGCCGACCCGGGTGGAGCCGGTGAAGTTGAGCCGGCGGACCGCCGGGTGGGCCACCATCGCCTCGGTCACCTCGGCGGCGTCCTCCGGGGCCACGGTGATGACGTTGACGACGCCGTCGCCGAGGCCGGCCTCGATCAGGATCTCCCCGAGCAGCATGTGCGTGGCCGGCGAGAGCTCCGAGCACTTGAGGACGACGGTGTTGCCGGCGGCGAGCGGGAAGGCCACCGCGCGGGTCGACAGGATGACCGGCGCGTTCCACGGCGCGATGCCGATCACCACGCCCGCCGGCTGGCGGATGCCCATGCTCAGGCTGCCGGGGACGTCCGAGGGGATCACCTGCCCGCCCACGTGCGTGGTGAGACCCGCGGCCTCCCGCAGCATGCCCGCGGCGAGGTGGACGTTGAAGTGCCCCCAGCCCGCGGTCGCGCCGCACTCGGCGGCCATCCGCTCGACGAAGCGGTCGGTGTTCACCTCGAGGAGGTCGGCAGCCTTCAGCAGCAGCCGCCGGCGCTCGCCCGGCGTCGTCGCCGCCCACTTCTGGAACGCCGATGCCGCGGCGTCGACGGCCCGGACGGCGTCCTCCACCCCGGCGGCCGGCGAGCGCGTCACGGCCTCGCCGCTCACGGGGTTGGCGCGGTCGAAGGTCCGGCCGCTGGTGGCCGTCCGCTTCTCGTCACCGATGAGCAGGCTGGTCTCGAACACGGGGAACTCCTCCTACTGGGTCGCGGGGTGAGGGGGCCTCCGGCGTCGGTCAGCAGCCGGGGAGCCGGGCCGCGAGGTAGGACTCGACCTGGTCCAGCGCGACGCGCTCCTGGCTCATCGAGTCGCGCTCCCGGATGGTCACGGCCTGGTCCTCGAGGGTGTCGAAGTCGACGGTGAGGCAGAACGGCGTCCCGACCTCGTCCTGGCGCCGGTACCGACGGCCGATGGCGCCGGCGTCGTCGAAGTCCACGTTCCAGTTCCGCCGCAGCGCAGCGGCCAGGTCGCGGGCCTTGGGCGAGAGGTCGGCGTTGCGCGACAGCGGCAGGACGGCGGCCTTCACCGGCGCCAGGCGCGGGTCGAGCTTGAGCACCGTGCGGGTGTCGACGCCGCCCTTGGCGTTCGGCGCCTCGTCCTCGGTGTAGGCCTCGACGAGGAACGCCATGAGCGAGCGGGTGAGCCCGGCCGCCGGCTCGATGACGTACGGCGTCCAGCGGGTGTTGCTGGCCTGGTCGAAGTAGGACAGGTCGGTGCCCGAGTGCTGGGTGTGCGTGGACAGGTCGAAGTCGGTGCGGTTCGCGATCCCCTCCAGCTCACCCCACTCCGAGCCCTGGAAGCCGAAGCGGTACTCGATGTCGACGGTGCGCTTCGAGTAGTGCGACAGCTTCTCCTTCGCGTGCTCGTAGTGCCGCAGGTTGTCCGGGGAGATGCCCAGGTCGGTGTACCAGCGGGTGCGCTCGTCGATCCAGTACTGGTGCCACTCCTCGTCGGTGCCCGGCTCGACGAAGAACTCCATCTCCATCTGCTCGAACTCGCGGGTGCGGAAGATGAAGTTGCCCGGGGTGATCTCGTTGCGGAACGACTTGCCGATCTGGCCGATGCCGAACGGGGGCTTCTTGCGCGCGGCGCCCATGACGTTGGCGAAGTTCACGAAGATGCCCTGCGCGGTCTCCGGGCGCAGGTAGTGCAGCCCCGACTCGTCCTCGACCGGGCCGAGGTAGGTCTTGAGCATCATGTTGAAGTCGCGCGGCTCGGTCCACGCGCCCTTCGTGCCGCAGTTCGGGCAGGCGATGTCGGCCAGCCCGTTCTCCGGGAGCCGGCCCTTCTTCGCCTCGAACTCCTCCTCGAGGTGGTCGGCGCGGAACCGCTTGTGGCAGCTCTGGCACTCGGTCAGCGGGTCGGTGAAGACCCCGACGTGGCCGGAGGCGACCCACGTCTGGCGCGGCAGGATCACCGAGGAGTCCAGGCCGACGATGTCGTCGCGGCTCTGCACGACGGTGCGCCACCACTGGCGCTTGATGTTCTCCTTGAGCTCGACGCCCAGCGGGCCGTAGTCCCAGGCGGAGCGCGTGCCGCCGTAGATCTCCCCGGACGGGAACACGAAGCCCCGTCGCTTGCAGAGGTTGACGACCTTGTCGAGGCGGGCGGCGTCGTGCTTGGCGGTGCTCACGCGGAGAGGCTCCATCCGGCTGGCGGTCGGCGGTTGACCTGCCCACGGTAGTTGGCCGGTCGTGCGGCGCTCTCAGTCGGTGGCCGCATCCGGTCGCCCGGGCGTCTCCGGGCAGAACAGCAGCGTGAGCGAGGCCCGGATCTCGGCGTGCCGCACGAGGAAGGCCCGCTCGTCCAGTCGCTTGCGCCGCAGCCAGCCGGTGACCTCGTCGTTGCACTTGCTGGCGTTGCAGGGGCCGCAGGCCGGGACGACGTTGCCGAACGTGTACCGCCCGCCCCGAGAGATCGGGAGCACGCAGTCGCGCTGCAGGGGCCCGGCGGCTCCGCAGTACGCGCACCCGCCCCAGGCGTGCGACAGCGCAGCCCACTGGGCATCGGTGAGGTCGTGCTCGACGGCGTCCATGCGGCGCTTGCGCCGACGGGCGTACCGGGCGGTGCGGGTGCGGCTGACCACGGCCGAACCGTAGGCGCTGCCCGTCAGTCGGTGAGGTAGGCGCCCGGCTCGTCGAGGGCGTGCACCCAGACCGGCGCTCCGGCGACCTTGACCTCGGCCGCGGAGAGACCCCGCCGGTAGGCGCCGACCCCGTCCCAGCGGGTCACCAGCGCCCAGAGGGTCGGGTCGTCGGCGGCCCGGCCCAGCTCGCCGCCGCGGAAGCCGGGCCGGGCCGCGAGCGCCGCCAGCAGCCCGGCCACCGCGTCGGCGAGCGCGCCCGCCTCGTCCGCGGCCACCCGCAGCCGTGTCACCGCGAACATGCGCGCTCCCCCGTCCGGTCCACGCCCGGCATCCTCCGTCATCGTCCCGCCGGGTCGGCACCCCGCCGGTCAGCGGAAGTCGCAGGCCGTCCCGTCGGCGCCGACGTGGACCAGCAGGAGGAAGGGTTCGCCGTCGTCGAGCTCCAGGGTGAACGAGGCCATGTCGGTGGCGGACCCCGCCTGGTGCTCGACCCCGTCGAAGGTCCCGCTGGTGAAGCCCTGGCCGCCGAGGGTGACGCGGTAGAAGTAGTCACCCAGCACCTGCGCCGGGTTACCACCGGCCGCGGCGTCGACCGCCCCCTCCTGGACCTCCACGCAGGAGAGGTCGAACGCGTTCTGGAAGTCGCCCTTGCCCATCGCCTCCACCCAGGCGAGGGCGACGTCGCCCGAGCCGGCGTACCGGCCCTCCTGCCCGGGAACGGGCTCGGCTCCCCGCGCGCCCCCGGGCAGCTGACCCGTTCCGCCGAGGGGCGCCGACGGGGACCGGCTCGGCTGCGTGGCAGGCCCGCTGGTCCCGCCCGCCGGCTGCTCGGCGCTGCGCCGTTCGGCGTCGTCCCCGCGCAGCAGGACGACCAGCAGGAAGCCGAGACCGGCGATCAGCAGCACCGCGGCACCGATCAGCCACGGGAGCAGCGTGCGCTTCCGCGGGCGGTCGGCCGGCGGCACGCCGGGCCCGCCGTACGGGGGCGGGCCGTAGGGCGGTGGTCCGGACGGTGGTGGCCCGCCGTGCCAGTGCTGCTGGCCCGGGGGCGGATGCTGGCCCGGGGGCTGGTGCCCGTAGGGCGGCGGCCACCCGCCGCTCTCGCCCGGCACCGGGGCGGCCGGGAAGGGCCCGGTCGGCGGCGTCCAGGCCGTCGCCCCGGAGCCGTCGGCCGGACCGTGTCCCGGCCGGCCGGCCGGGTCGGGTGGGCCGGCGGGCTGGTCACCGGTCGAGGGGTGGGTCATCGTCTCCGCTTCCGCTCGGCGCCGCGGCCGGCGGGCTGCCCGGCTGAGCGGAAACGGTACGGCCGCATGGCGTCAGGCGGAACCGAATCGGCGCTGCCGGGAGGCGAACTCCTCGCACGCGGCCCACAGGTGCCGGCGGTCGAAGTCGGGCCACAGCGTGTCGAGGAAGACGAACTCGGCGTAGGCCGACTGCCACAGCAGGAAGTTGCTGGTGCGGTTCTCCCCCGAGCTGCGCACGAACAGGTCGACGTCCTCCATGTCCGGCTCGTCGAGGAACCGGGCGACGGTGGACTCGTCGATCTTGTCGGGGTTGAGCCGCCCGGCCGCGACCTCGCGGCCGATCGCCGCGGCGGCGTCGGCGATCTCGGCACGGCCGCCGTAGTTGACGCACATGGTCAGGGTCAGGACGTCGTTGTCCTGCGTGAGCTCCTCGGCGATCTCGAGCTCCTTGATGACGCTGCGCCACAGCCGCGGACGCCGCCCCGCCCAGCGCACCCGCACCCCGAGCTCGTGCATCTCGTCGCGGCGCCGGCGGATCACGTCGCGGTTGAAGCCCATGAGGAAGCGGACCTCCTCGGGGCTGCGCCGCCAGTTCTCGGTGGAGAAGGCGTAGGCGCTGATCGCCTTCACCCCCAGCTCGATCGCGCCCTCCACGCAGTCGAAGAGCGAGGACTCCCCCGCCTCGTGCCCGGCGGTGCGGGGCAGCCCGCGCTGCTTGGCCCACCGGCCGTTGCCGTCCATGACGAGTGCGATGTGCCGCGGGACCTTGTCCTTCGGCAGCTGCGGCGGGCGCGCGCCGGACGGGTGCGGATTCGGCGCCTTCACCTCACGCCTCATGCAGCAGGCTCATCTCCCGGCGGGGCGCCGACTCGGTCCGGTCCACCAACGGCAGCGAGCGCAGCCCGCGCTCCAGGTGCCACTGCAGCAGCGCGGCGACCAGCCCGCTGCCCTCCCGCCGGTTGATGCCCTGGCTGGCCTCGGCCCGGGTCCAGTCGCCGGTGAGCAGCGCGTCGAGCAGCTCGATGGTGACCGGGCTGGGCATCGCCGAGCCGGTGGGCCGGCAGGCCGGGCAGACGGTGCCGCCGGCGGGCACCGAGAAGTGCCGGTGCGGTCCGGCCTCGCCGCAGCGGGCGCACTCCGCGAGCGCGGGCTCCCACCCGGCCACCGACATCGCCCGCAGCAGGAACGCGTCGAGCACCAGCGGCGCGGGGTGCGCCCGCTCCCCCAGCGCCCGCAGCGCGCCCACCACCAGCAGGAACAGCCGCAGCGAGGGCTCCTTCTCCTCCGCGGTGAGCCGGTCGGCCGTCTCCAGAACGGCGGTGCCGGCGGTATAGGCCGGGTAGTCGGCCACGACCTCCTGGCCGTAGGACCGGATCGACTCGGCCTGGCTGACGATGTCGAGGTTGCGGCCGGTGTAGAGCTGCAGGTCGACGTGGGTGAACGGCTCGAGGCGGGCACCGAACTTGCTCTTGGTGCGGCGCACGCCCTTGGCCACCGCCCGCACCTTGCCGTGCCGGCGGGTGAGCACGGTGACGATCCGGTCGGCCTCACCCAGCTTCTGGGTGCGCAGGACGATGCCCTCGTCCCGGTAGAGCGCCTTCGGGGTGTGCGCGCTCATGCTCAGTACCCCAGCCGGTTGAGCTTCTTCGGGTCGTCCTGCCACTCCCCGAGGACGGTGACGTGCAGCTCCAGGTGCACGCGGGCGTCCAGCAGCGTCTCCATGCCCTGGCGGGCCTCGGTGCCGATCGCCTTGATGATCGAGCCACCCTTGCCCAGCAGCATGGGCTTCTGGCTGGGCCGCTCGCAGTGCAGCAGAGCGTGCACCTCGACCAGCTCGCGCCCGGGGGACTTCGGGTCGGGGCGGCGGTGCAGCTCCTCGATCGTCACCGCCAGGGAGTGCGGCACCTCCTGGAACACCTTCTCCAGCGCGGCTTCCCGGACCAGCTCGGCCAGCTGGCGCTCGGTGTCCTCGTCGGTGGTCTGCTCCTCCGGGTACAGCGGCGGCCCCTCGGGCAGCAGGCCGATCAGCAGGTCCTCCAGGAGCTCGACCTGTTCGCCCTTCACCGCGCTCACGGGCACCACCTCGGCGGCCTCGACCAGCTGGCTGGCCGCCATGAGCTGCTCGGCGACCTGCTTCTTGCCCGTGGCGTCGGTCTTCGTCACCACGAGCACGATCGGGGCCTTCACCTCCTGCAGCTGGCGGGCGATGAACCGGTCCCCGGTGCCGACGGGCTGGTCGGCCGGGACGCAGAAGACGACCACGTCGACGTCGGAGAGGGTGTCGCGGACGACGTCGTTGAGCCGGCGGCCGAGCAGGCTCTTGGGCTTGTGCAGGCCCGGGGTGTCGACCAGCACGACCTGGCCGCCGGGCCGGTGGACGACGCCGCGGATGGCGTGCCGGGTGGTCTGCGGGCGGTTGCTGACGATGCCGACCTTCTCGCCGACCATCGCGTTGGTCAGCGTGGTCTTGCCGGCGTTGGGACGCCCGACCAGCGCGACGAAGCCACTGCGGTACGGCTGGTCAGGGTCGGTCACGCGGGCAAGTCTCCCACCGGCGACCGACAACGCCGCGCGGCGGAGTCCGACGCGTGGCGCCGCGATCCCCGGGATGCCCCGTCAGGACCAGGGGCGGCCGATCCGGTCACGGCGGGCGGCGTCGAGCCGGCCGAGGACGCGCACGCCCGCCAGGACGTCCCCGGCCAGCCGCCGGCCCGCCGCGGACCAGGAGTCCGCCGGCTCCCGGCGGTCCCCGCCCGCCGGCCGCCCCAGCGACCGCAGGACGAGCACCAGCAGGAGCAGGAAGAGCAGCGTCGCCACACCGTCGACCCTCGGCGCTCCCCGCCCGCGGCGGAAGCGGCGGGAACGACTGCGTGCGCAAGAAACCTGCCAGCGTCCGGCCGGCACACCGCGGACGCGCACGATCGGCCGGCTGGGATGATCGGGGGCGTGCCAGGACGTCAGCGGAACCGGTCGCGCCCACCCCGGGCGGCGGCGGACCGCGCCCGGCGGCTGCACGTCGAGCAGGTGCGCGGCCACCGGTTCGTGGCCGGCTGGGGCCCGAAGCGCTCGGCGACCGTCGTCCCCGCGCCGCTGCGCTACTGGCAGTACCGGCCCGGAGGTCCGTTCGCGGCCGGTGCCGCCGTGCTCGTCGTCGTCCTGTGGCTCGGCCTGTTCGGCTGGGTCGGCGGCTGGCCGGCCGTCCGCGAGGAGCTGCCGCTGGCGCTCCTCGCCGGCCTGGCGGTGTACCTGCTGAACACCCGCCGGGTGACCGTCTCCGACCACGGGCTGTCGTTCGACGTGGCCGGGAGCCGCACCGATCCGGAAGCCGTCGTCCCGTCCGCGCTGGTGCAGGAGGTACGCGTCGGCCCCGCTCCGGCGGACTGGCCCCGGCCGGAGAAGCGCGGCGGGTGGTGGCCGGGGCGCAACCGGATCGCCGTCCGGTACCTGGGCGACGACGGCGAGCAGGCGCTCACCCTGTGGGTGCGCGACCCGGCGGCGTTCGCCGACGCGCTCGGGATCCCGCTGACCCGCTAGACCGAGCTGCGCAGGATGCCGTCGGGGCCGGCCAGGTGCACGGGGGCGCCGGCGGCGAGGTCGCGGACGGCGGCCAGCCCGGCCGGCTCCACGGCCTCGGCCGCGGAGACGACGACGGCGGCCTCCAGCCCCTCGACCCCGCTGGAGACGGCGGCCGCGACGGCGGCCTGGAGCGCGGTGAGGGTCAGGGAGGGCAGCGCCACGCTCGCCGCGACGTAGGTTCGGCCGTCGGTGTCGCGCACCGCGGCGCCCTCGGTCGCACCGGCGCGCGCCCGCGCCGACCGGGCGAGCGTGACGAGCTTCGCGTCCTCGGGGTGCAGATCAGCCACCGAATCAGTCTCCTACCGGTCGGTCCAGCCCTCTCACAGGCGCCCGGTGCGAGCCTGCGAGCAGTGGGGGGTGGGAGGGTCCTTCCTCAGCCTTCCACCACGCCCGCCGGCTGTTCCGCCCGGGTGGCCCCCGAGGGCTGCTGCTCGTCGGCGGCCTCCTCGCCGTCCTCCGACGGCTCGGGCAGCCGGCAGACCAGCAGGGTGTCGATGCGGTTGCGCCGCCCACCGGTGCTCTCGGCGACCAGCCGCAGTCCCCCGACCTCAGCCGCCGCCCCCTCGATCGGCACCCGCCCCAGCTCGCGGGCGAGCAGCCCGCCGACGGTCTCCACGTCGTCGTCCTCAGGCAGCTCCACCCCGGGGAACACCTGGGCGAGGTCCTGCACCGGCAGCCGGGCGGTGACCCGCGCCGAGCCGTCCTCCAGCTGCTCGATCTCCGGCCGCTGGAAGGCGTCGTGCTCGTCGGCGATCTCCCCGACGATCTCCTCCAGGATGTCCTCGATGGTGACCAGGCCGGCGAACCCGCCGTACTCGTCGACCACGATCGCGATGTGGATGCGCTGCGCCTGCATGTCCCGCAGCAGCTCGTCGACCGGCTTGGACTCCGGCACGAACGTCGGCGGGCGCATGAGCTCCTCGACCTTGGGCCCGCTGCGGTCCGGCAGGTTCTGCGACCGGCGGACCAGGTCCTTGAGGTAGACCACGCCGACCACGTCGTCGACGTTCTCGCCGATCACCGGGATCCGGCTGAAGCCGCTGCGCAGCGCCAGCGCCAGCGCCTGGCGCACCGTCTTGGTGCGCTCTATCCAGACGACGTCGGTGCGCGGGACCATGACCTCGCGGGCGATCGTGTCGCCCAGCTCGAACACCGAGTGGATCATGTTGCGCTCGCCGGACTCGACGACACCGCGCTCCTCGGCCATGTCGACCAGCTCGCGCAGCTCGACCTCCGAGGAGAACGGGCCGTCCCGGAAGCCGCGCCCGGGGGTGATCGCGTTGCCGACCAGGATCAGCAGGCTCGCCACGGGCCCGAGCACCCGGCCCAGCAGCCGGACGACCCCGGCGGAGGCCAGCGCCGTCCCGTAGGCGTGCTGGCGGCCGAGGGTGCGCGGCCCGACGCCGACGAGCACGTAGCTGACCACCGTCATGACCCCTGCGGCGGCCAGGACCGCCTGCAGTGTGCTGTCCCACAGGTCGAAGAAGAGCAGCGCCACGATGACCGCGGAGACCATCTCGCAGACGATCCGCAGCAGCAGGAGCAGCGAGACGTGCCGCGCCCGCTCGGCGACGATCTCCTCCAGCGCCGCCGCGCGCTTCACCCCGTCCCGGCGCAGCTCCTCGACGCGGGCCTTGGAGACCCGCTGGAGAGCCGCCTCCATCGCGCCGAACAGGCCGGCGAGCGGAACCAGGCAGATGGCGATCACCAGGGTGGTGATCGCGCCGGTACTCATCGGGAACCGGTCTCCTGACCCGTCGGCGCGCCCGTCACCGGCTCACGGGGGGCCGCCCGCCAGGCGTCGATGAGCTTCGTCTGGAGGCCGAACATCTCCTTCTCCTCGTCGGGCTCCATGTGGTCGTAGCCCAACAGGTGGAGAACGCCGTGGGTGGCCAGCAGCACCAGCTCGTCGTCCATCGAGTGCCCGGCGGCCCGGGCCTGCCGGACGGCGACCGCGGGGCACAGCACGATGTCGCCGAGCAGCGCGGGCCCCGGCTCGGGGTCGTCGGGCCGGCCGCCGTCGAACTCGTCCATCGGGAAGGCCAGCACGTCGGTGGGGCCCTTCTCGCCCATCCACCGCTCGTGCAGGCTGCTCATGTAGTCGGGGTCGACGCAGAGCACCGAGAGCTCGGCCATCTGGTTGATCTTCATCTCGCCGAGCACGAAGCGGCAGACACCGGCCAGCTCGGCCTCGTCCACGGCGATCTCGGACTCGTTGGACACCTCGACGGGCACGGCGGTCAGCTCCCCTGCCGGCGCGGTCGGGAGGTGCGGACCGGTGGCGCGCCGGCGGCCGATCGGCTGGTGGGTGACTGACGGGTCGCGTCCCAGCGCTCGTACGCGTCGACGATGTTGCCGACCAACCGGTGGCGGACGACGTCGGAGCTGCTCAGGTTGGCGAAGTGCACGTCCTCGATGCCGTCGAGGATCTCGCGGACGATCTTCAGCCCGCTCTGCGCACCACCGGGCAGGTCGACCTGCGTGACGTCACCGGTGACGACGATCTTGGAACCGAAGCCGAGCCGGGTGAGGAACATCTTCATCTGCTCGGCGGTGGTGTTCTGCGCCTCGTCGAGGATGACGAACGCGTCGTTCAGCGTCCGGCCACGCATGTAGGCCAGCGGGGCGACCTCGATCGTGCCCGCCTGCATCAGCCGCGGGATCGACTCCGGGTCGACCATGTCGTGCAGCGCGTCGTACAGCGGCCGCAGGTAGGGGTCGATCTTCTCCGAGAGCGTGCCGGGCAGGTAGCCCAGCCGCTCACCCGCTTCGACGGCGGGGCGGGTCAGGATGATCCGGTTGACCTGCTTGGTCGTGAGGGCCTGCACCGCCTTGGCCATCGCCAGGTAGGTCTTGCCGGTACCCGCCGGGCCGATGCCGAAGACGATCGTGTGCTCGTCGATCGCGTCGACGTAGCGCTTCTGGTTCAGCGTCTTCGGCCGGATGGTGCGGCCGCGCCGGCTGATGATGTCCAGGCTCAGCACGTCGGCGGGGCGCTCGGCGCCGCCGGCCTTGAGCATGCCGATGACCCGGCGCACCGAGTCGGGCCGGAGCACCTGGCCCGTGCCGAGCAGGGCGATCAGCTCGTCGAAGACCCGGACGGCGAAGGCGTTGTCGGCCGGCTGCCCGGTGACGGCGATCTCGTTGCCGCGCACGTGCACGTCGGCGGCGAGCTCTGCCTCCACGAGCCGGAGCAGCTCGTCGCCCGAGCCGAGCAGGGAGACCATGGACACGCCGTCGGGCACGGCGATGGTGGCCCGCACGGGCGGGGGGACGGCGCCTGCCGGCGTACCGGCGGGCGCGGCGGACGGAGCGACGAGCGTGCCGTCCGCCGTGGCGGCCTGCGCCGAGGCCTCACGCGACGTGGGAACACCTGGCACGGGGACGTTCGGGGAGGTGTCGGGCAAGAACCCTCGACCCTGCCTTCCTGCGACGGCGAAGTGCGGGGGACCCGCACTGGTGACCGTTCGACTCTACCCGCGCCCGGACCCCCGAACCCCGGCTCGCCCGAAGGGGTCAGCGCCCCCGGTAGGTCGCCTTGCCCGGGCCCTCGGTGAGGAACGAGGCGACGGCGCCGCGGAGGTCCTCGGTGGCGAAGAGCGGACCGGAGATCTCCGGCACCAGGGCGTCGGCGGCGCGGGCGCCCTCGCGGACGGCGACGGTGGCCAGCCGCTTGGTCGCCGCGTGCGCCACGGTGGGGCCGGCCGCGACGCGGCGGGCGTACTCCCGCGCCGCCTCGGCGAAGCCCTCGTCGGGCAGCACCCGGTTGACGACGTTCCAGCGCTCCAGGACGGCGGCCGGGTAGCGCTCCCCCGTGTAGATCAGCTCCTTGGCCCGGGCCGGCCCCGCCCGCTCGGCCAGCCGCTGCGGGCCGCCCATCGACGGGGTGAGCCCGACGACGATCTCCACGAGCCCGAACGACGCCTTCTCCGCCGCCAGCAGGATGTCGCAGGAGAGCGCCAGCTCGAAGGCCGCGGTCAGGCAGAGCCCGTGGGCGGCGAACACGGTGGGCACCGGCAGGTCCTCGAACGCGTTGGCCACGCGCAGCAGCCGGGCCCACAGCTCACCGCCGCGCTCCGCCGGCTCCGGCCCCTCGGCGATGTCGCGGAAATAGGTGACGTCCACCCCGCCCGAGACGACCTTGCCGCGCGCCTCGACCAGCACCGCACGGGCCCGGTCGGCCCGGGACGGATCGGTCAGCGCGACCAGCTCGCCCGCCACCGTCTCCATCGCGTCGAAGGTCGCGGCGTCGAACAGGTTCAGCGGCGGGTTGTCCAGGACGACGACGGCGACGTCACCGTCGCGCTCGACGCGGAGGGGTGCGGTGGGATCGGCCATGCCCTCACCCTCTCAGCCCACCCCGCGGGCCGCAGCGACGGCCGTCCGGGAGGGCGGCTGCTCAGCCGGGCGGCCAGCCGAGGTCGCGGCCACCCAGGACGTGCAGGTGGACGTGGTGGACGCTCTGCCCGGCCTGCGGACCGGTGTTGGTGACGAGGCGGTAGCCGGGTGCGGCACCGCCGTCGGTCACCAGGCCCTCCCGGGTGGCCACCGCGTGCGCCCCGGCGACCACCTCGCCGAGCAGGGCCGGGTCGGCCGTCACCAGAGCACCGACGGTCGCGTGGTGCTCCTTGGGGATGACGAGCACGTGGGTCGGGGCCTGCGGGTTGATGTCGCGGAAGGCGAGCACCCGGTCGGTCTCGTGGACGACGTCGGCGGGGATCTCGCCGGCGACCATGCGGCAGAACAGGCAGTCGGTCACGCCCCGACCCTAGGAGGACCCCCGTGCTCCCCACCACTCGCTGCGCTCGCGGCGGGACCCGGCACGGGGGCCGTTCCAGGACGTCACCTGCTCCCCACCACTCGCTGCGCTCACGGCGGGACCCGGCACGGGGGCCGTTCCAGGACGTCACCTGCTCCCCACCACTCGCTGCGCTCGCGGCGGGACCCGGCACGGGGGCCGTTCCAGCGCGTCGGCCGTCAGCCGCCGCTCTCGACCCCGAGGTACGCCTGCACGATCCGCTCGTCGGCGAGCAGCTCGTCGGCCGGCCCGGAGTGCACCACCTCCCCGCTCTGGAGCACGTACCCGTGGTCGGCGGCGCGCAGCGCCCGGCGAGCGTTCTGCTCCACCAGCACCACCGTGGTGCCCGAGGCGCGGATCTCCTCGATCACGCGGAAGACCTCGTCGACGATCTTGGGCGCCAGCCCCATCGACGGCTCGTCCATGAGCATGACCGTCGGCCCGGCCACCAGGGCACGGGCGATGGCGAGCATCTGCTGCTCGCCGCCGGAGAGCGCTCCGGCCGGCAGCGCCCGGCGCTCGGCCAGCACCGGGAACCGGTCGTACATCGCGTCGACGGAGCGCGCGCCGCTGGCCCCGGAGTGCCACGTGCCCATCTGGAGGTTCTCCTCGATGGTGAGCGTGGCGAGGATCTGCCGGCCCTCGGGCACCTGCACGAGGCCCCGCCCCACCAGCTTGTGCGCCGGGGTGCGGGTGATGTCCTGGCCCTCGAACGTGATCCGCCCACCTGCCGGCCGCAGCATGCCGGAGACGGCGTTGATGACCGAGGACTTGCCCGCCCCGTTCGCCCCGACGAGGGTCACCAGCGAGCCCCGCTCGGCTCGGAAGCTGACGCCCCGGACGGCCTCGACCCGTCCGTAGGTCACCCGCAGGTCCTCGACGGTGAGGATCGGATCGCTCATCTCGCATCCCCCGGGGTGGTGTCGGGCGTGTCCAGGGTGCCGGCGGCGCCTGGTCGCACGTTGGCGACGGCGTCCGGTGGCACGGCGTCGTCGCCTGCCGCGGTCGGGTCCACCTGGGTGCCATCGGCGATCGAGCCACCACCGTCGTCGTCCCCGGCCGAGCCCAGGTATGCCTCGATGACCACCGGGTCGGCCGCGACCTGGTCCGGCGCGCCGCTGGCGATCACCTCGCCGAAGTTGAGGACCACGACCCGGGTGCAGGTCTTCAGGACCATGCCGACGTTGTGCTCGATGAACAGGATGGTCAGCCCGTCCCGCGCCAGCGACCGGATCAGCTCGGACAGCCGCTCCGCCTCGACGCGGTTCATCCCCGCGGCCGGCTCGTCGAGGATCAGCAGGGAGGGATCGGAGGCGAGCGCACGGGCGATCTCGAGCCTGCGCTGGTCGCCGTAGGAGAGCGCCTCGGCCCGGCTGGCGGCGAGCTCGGTGAGCCCGACGCGCTCCAGGCAGCGGGCCGCCTGGCGCAGCGCGGCCCGCTCGTCCCGCCGCGCCGACGGCAACCAGAGCAGCCGCCGCAGGAAGGTCGGCCGGCTGACCAGGTGCGCCCCGACCAGCACGTTCTCCAGCGCCGACAGCCGGTTGAACAGCTTCGAGTGCTGGAACGTGCGGCTCACGCCCGCCGCCGCGATCCGGTGCACCGGCGTGGCGCCGATCGTCGTCCCGAGCACCGTCGCACTGCCGGAGCTGGGTGGGACCAGCCCGCTGATCATGTTCACCAGCGTCGTCTTGCCGGCTCCGTTGGGGCCGATCAGGCCGACGACCTCGCCGGCCCGGATCTCCAGGTCCACGCCCCGGACGGCGTGCACCCCGCCGTACTCCTTGCCCAGGCCGGCGAGGGTGACCACCGGCTCCCCGGCCGCCGGGTGGCGACGGGCGGCGAGGCCGGTGGCGTCGTCGTCGACCCCGCCGGAGGGCATCCGGGTGCGGCGCGGGATCAGGCTGGCCAGGCCACCGGGCAGGAAGAGGATGACGACCAGCAGGAGCAGGCTGGCGAGGAACGGCCGGATCCAGCCGGCCTCCACGCCGACCGCCCGCTGGAGCTCGGGGACGATCGTCTGGAACCCGCTGCCCAGCAGCGGCCCGAGGAACATCGTGGATCCCCCGACCACCGCGGTGACCAGTCCCTCCACGGCCGCCGTGAAGTCGAAGTCGTTGGGGGCGATGAGCCGGACGTAGTAGGCGTAGAGGACGCCGTACAACCCGGCGACCGCGCCCGCGGTGACGAACGCGGCGAGCCGGTGGCGCCCCACGTCGATGCCCATGGAGCGGGCGGCCAGCTCGTCCTCCCGGATGGCCTCCAGCGCGCGGCCGTAGCGCGAGCGCCCCATCCGCCAGAACCAGTACGCGACCAGCGCGAGCGCGGTCCAGGCCATGCCGACGGTCAGGACCCGGGGGACCCCCAGGCCCTGCGCGCCGCCGGTCCACTCCTGGTTGAGCAGGACCACGCGGACGGCCTCGGCGAACCCGAGGGTGGCGATCGCCAGGAAGACCCCGCGCAGGTGCATGGTCGGCAGGCCCAGGACGACGGCGCCGAGCGCGCCGACGGACATGCCGATCGCCACGGCGATCAGCAGCGCGGGGATCTCGCCGACGTCGGCGCCGGCGGGTGACAGGTAGGCACCGGAGAACGCTGCGAGGGAGGCGAAGCCCGCCTGGCCGAGGCTCAGCTGCCCGGCGATCAGGACGGCGTAGAAGGAGTAGGCGAAGATCGCCCCGAGGGCGATGAAGGTGAGCGTGGTGGCGTACTGGCCCAGCATCAGACCTCCCGGACCTTCCGCGCGCCGAGCAGCCCCTGCGGGCGCAGCAGCAGGATCACGAACAGCAGGCCGAAGGCGATGACGTTCACCCACGACGAGCCGATGTACTGGACGGCGAACACCTCGGCCAGGCCCAGCAGCAGCCCGCCGATGAGGGCGCCGGGCAGCGAGCCCATGCCGCCGACGATGATGACTGCCAGCCCCTTGAGCTCGATGGCCGCGCCCATGCCCAGCTGGGCGGTGTTCACGTTGATCGCGAACAGCACGCCGGCGACCGCGCCGAGCGCCGAGGAGATCGCGAAGGTGACCGCGGTGACCCGGTCGACGTTCACGCCGAGCACCCGCGCCGCCGTCGGGTTCTCGGCGACCGCGCGCATCCCCCGGCCCAGCCGGGTGCGGGTGACCATGTAGGTCAGCGCCACCATCAGGGCGAGGGAGACCGCGAGGATGACCACCTGCACGAGGGTCACCTGGGCGCCGAACACCTCGAACCGGGTGTCGGGGAACGAGCCCGGGGGGAATCGGCGGGTGTCCGGGCCGTAGCGCCACTGCAGCAGCGCGATCAGCATGCCGGCGAGCGCGATCGAGGAGATCAGCCCGGCGAAGTGGGCGTCGGCGCGGCCCTTGAGCGGCCGGAACGCCACCCGCTCGATCACCAGCCCCAGGACGGCGCCGAAGACGAAGACGATCGGCAGCGCGGCCCAGAGGGACAGCCCGCCCCGCTCGACCAGCTCGATGCCGACGAAGGCGGAGGCCGCGAAGACCGCGGGGTGCGCGAGGTTCAGCCGGTCGAGGATGCCGAAGACCAGCGTGAACCCGATGGCGAACAACGCGTAGATGGAGCCGATGAAGATGCCGTTCAGGAGCTGCTGCACAGAGGTGCCTGTTCTCGTCGTGGGTGCCCGGGCACGGTAGCCGACACGCCCGCCGGGGCCCGGTCCGAGGACCGGGCCCCGGCGGGGTCGCAGCGCGGTGCCGGCCGATCAGGGGGCCGGCGCCGCGGAGCAGATCACTCCAGGACGGCGAACTGGCCGTTCTCGACGACCTGCACGACGGCCGGGTGGTCGGCGTCCCGGTTCTCGTCGATGGAGAACTCGCCGAGGACGGTGGGCACGTCCTCGATCTCGCCGAGCGCTTCCTGGATGCTGTCGCGCTCGCCGGAGCAGTTGGCGCGCACGGCCTGGTCGACCAGCTTCAGCCCGGCGTAGGCCTGCGCCGCGAACTGGTCGGGCTGGGCGTCGTACTCGGCCTCGTAGGCCTCGAGGAACGCCTGGTTCTCCGGGTTGTCGGACGAGGAGTTCCAGGCGGCGCCGACGACGACGCCCTCGGCCGCCTCGCCCGCGTCGGCCATGAGCCGCGGGTTGTTGAACCCGTTGCCGCCGATGATCGGCACGTCGATGCCGAGCTCACGGGCCTGGGTCACCAGCGGCACCGCTGCCTCGATCAGGGCGGAGACGACCAGCGCGTCGGGGTCGTTCTCCCGGGCCTGGGTGAGCAGGGCGCGGAAATCGGTGTCGGACTTGGAGAAGGTGATCGTCTCGCTGATGTTCACGCCCTCCTCCTCCAGCGCGGCGGCGAACGCCTCGTAGCCGGACTCGGTGAAGGCGTCGTCGTTGCTGTACATGACCACGACGTCCTGGAGCCCGAACTGCTCGGTCGCCTGGGCGATCGTCTGCGGGATCACCGCCTGCTCGGTGAGCGAGGCGCGGAAGATGTAGTCGCCGATCTCGGTGACGCCCTCGGCGGTGTTGGAGATCCCCAGCACGGGGACGCCTGCGTCCTGGGCGATCGGGTCGGCCTGGACGGCGGCGTTCGACAGCGTGGGGCCGATGATCAGGCTCACGCCGTCGGAGACGAACTCGTCGAACAGCGTGATGGCCTGGCGCGGATCGGTCTGGTCGTCCTCGATCGTGAGGTCGTAGGTGACGCCGCCCTGCTCGGCGAGCTCCGCGGCGGCCAGTTGCAGGCCGCGCTGCTGCGACTCGCCGTAGCTGGCCGCGGCGCCGGTGAGGCTGAGCACCGCGCCGAGGGGCACCTCGCCCTCGATGGTGCAGGATTCGCCGCTGCCCTCGCCGGTCAGCTCTCCGGAGGCAGCGGTTCCCCCGCCGTCGGACTCACCGGAGCCGCAGGAGGCGAGGAGGAGGGCCGCGGCGCCGGCCGCGGCGACGGTGTGGAGCTTGGTGCGCATGTCTCTCCCTTGTCGAGCACGACGACCGCGCACCGCCGAGGCGGCCGCGCGTTCCCCGGGTCGGACGGGCACTGCCCGTGTCACCCCGGCATCGTGGGCCGACCGAGGTCGGTCGGCCGGGTTACGGCCGTCACAGTAGGCAGCCGCGGCCGGGCTTCCCCTAGGGGCGTGGCAAGCGTGACCAGTACGTGACCGACCCGGTCCCCGGGGACGCGCGTCGGAGGCGCGGCGCGCCGCTCCCGGCACGCGGGGTAGAGGATGGGACGCCCCCCACCACCGACCACGGAGGTTCCCGTGCCCGTGCCCGTGCCCGTTCCCCGGGCGAGGACGTAGTGCGTCCCGCTCGCGCCGCCCGGTCGGGTGGCCCCGTCCCCGGTCCCGCTCTCCTCCCCCACCTCTCCCGCCGCGCCCTGCTGGCCGGCACCGGCGCCGCCCTCGCCGCCGCGCTCGCCGGCTGCGGCCGCACCTCGGACCCCGCACCGTCCTCCCCGGGGCCGCTGCGCATCGGCGCCATCCCCGACCAGGACCCCGAGGTCCTGCAGCGGCTCCACGGCACCGTGGCCGACTCCATGGCCCGGGCGCTCGACGTCGACGTCGAGTACCGGCCCGTCACCGACTACGCCGCCGCCGTCTCGCTGTTCCGCACCGGCGACCTGGACCTGGTCTGGTTCGGCGGTCTCACCGGCGTCCAGGCGCGGCTGCAGACCCCCGGCGCCGTCCCGATCGCGCAGCGCGACATCGACGAGGAGTTCCACTCCGTCTTCGTGGTGAACGCGAGCACCGGCCTGTCCCCGTCCGAGGACCTCACCCCGCTCGGCGACCTGCGCTTCACCTACGGCAGCGAGACCTCGACCTCGGGCCGGCTCATGCCCGCCTACTTCCTGCGCGAGGCCGGCGTCGACCCGGAGGGCTTCCCGGGCGGCCCGGGGTTCTCCGGCTCGCACGACGCGACGCTGTCCCTCGTCGCCTCCGGCAGCTACCAGGCCGGCGTGCTGAACGAGCAGGTCTACGAGTCCCGCGCGGCCGCCGGGGAGATCGACCCGGCGGTCGTCCGCTACGCACGGACCCCCGCCTACCACGACTACCACTGGCTGCTCGGCCCCGGCGCCGTCGAACGGTTCGGCGACGACCTGCCCGACCGGCTGACCGGGTACTTCACCGGCCTGTCCGCGCAGGATCCGCAGGACGCCGAGGTGCTCGGGCTGTTCGGCGCGGGGGCGTTCCTCCCCACCGAGGCGGCGAACTACGACCAGATCGAGCAGATCGGCCGGGACCTGGGGCTGGTCAACTGACCGAGATCGCGCGGCTCACCGGTATCGAGGTCCGCTTCGGCGGCACGCCTGCCCTCGCCGGGGTGGACCTCGCGGTGGCCGCCGGCGAGCGGGTCGCCGTCGTCGGCGCCTCGGGAGCGGGCAAGTCGACGCTGCTGAACGTGCTCAACGGCGCGGTGACCCCGACCGCGGGGCAGGTGCGGGTCCTCGGCGAGGACCCGACGGCGCTGCGCGGCCGGGACCTGCGCCGGCTGCGGGCCCGCACCGGCACCGTCCACCAGCACCTGGAGCTGACCGGCGCGCTGCGGGTGGTGCACAACGTCAACGCCGGGCGGCTGGGTCGGTGGCCGGCCGGCCGGGCGGCGTGGTCGCTGCTCCGCCCGCAGGACCCGTCGACGGTGCGGCAGGCCCTGGAGCGGGTGGGCCTCGCCGACCGGATGTACGAGCGCACCGACCGGCTGTCGGGAGGGCAGCGGCAACGGGTGGCGCTGGCCCGCCTGCTCGTGCAGCAGCCGGAGCTCGTGCTCGCCGACGAGCCGGCGTCGGCCCTCGACCCGGCGCTGGCCGACCTCGCCCTCGGCCTGCTCGGCGACCTCGCGACCGAGCGGGGTGGCGCGCTGCTGGCCTGCCTGCACGACCCGGCCCTGGCGCTGCGCCACTGCGACCGGGTCGTCGGCCTTGCCGCCGGCCGGATCGTCCTGGACGCCCCCGCCCGCGGCCTGACGGTGGCGGAGCTGGAGCGGTTCTACGGGGTCACCCGGTGACGACCGTCCTCGACCGGGCGGCACCTCCCGAGCTCCGGCTGCGCCGGGACCGGCGGCGGTGGGTCTGGGGGCTGGCCGGGCTCAGCCTGCTCGGCTGGGCGCTGGCCGGCAGCGGGCTGTTCTCCGGGCCGGTGCTCAACCCGGCCGGCACCGCCCAGGTCGGCCGCTTCCTCTCCGCCGCGCTGCGCCCGGAGCTGGGCGGCGAGTTCCTCCGCGTCGTCGCGGGCTCCACCCTGGTCACCGTCGCCTACGCCGTGCTCGGCGCCGGGCTGGCCGTGCTGCTCGGCGCGCTGGCCGCGGTCCCGGTCTCCCGGACCGCCTGGGGAGGACGGCGCACCGGCTGGCTGCTGACCCGCGGGGTGCTGGCGCTGCCCCGGGGGCTGCACGAGGCGGTGTGGGGCCTGCTGCTGGTCAACGTGCTCGGGCTCGACCCGTGGGTGGGCGTGCTGGCGATCGCCGTCCCGTACGGCGCGATCACCGCCAAGGTCTTCGCCGACCTGCTGGACGAGGTGCCCCGGGGCAGCTACGACGCCCTCCTCGCGGCAGGCGCCGGGCGGGGGACGGCGGCGCTGTACGGGCTGCTGCCCGCGGCCGCCGGCGGGCTGCTCTCGTACTCCTTCTACCGGCTGGAGTGCGCGGTCCGGGCAGCCGTCGTCCTGGGGCTGATCGGGGCCGGCGGGCTCGGTTACCAGCTGGCGCTCTCCTTCACCTCGCTGCGCTGGGCGCAGGTGTGGACGACGGTCTACGCGCTCGCGCTGCTGTGCCTGCTGGCCGACGTCGGCGGCCGGGCCGTGCGCCGCCGGGTCGCGGCACCCCGGCGCACGGGCACGGGGTCCCGGCGTGATCCGCTGCTGACCGGCGCGGTGCTCGCCGTCGTCGCCGCGGTCGCGTGGGCGGCCTGGTACCTGGCGCTCTCCCCCGCCGCGCTGGTCTCCGCACGCACCCGCGAGCAACTGGCCTACGTCGCCTCGGCCGCGTGGCCACCTGCCCTGGACGGCGAACTGCTCGGCGACGTCTGGTCCACCGCTCTGGAGGCCCTGCGCATGTCGGTCCTGGCGATCGCGTTCGCCGCCGCCGGCGTGGTGGCGCTGGCCGCCCTCGCCGCGCGCCCGCCCGGCCCGGCCGGGCCGGTGCGACGCACCGCCGGGGTGCTCACCCGGCTGGCCCTGCTCCTGCTGCGCGCCGTCCCGCCACCGGTGTGGGCGCTGGTCGCGTTGTTCGTCCTGCTGCCCGGCGTCCTGCCCGGAGCGCTGGCCCTCGGGGTCTACACCCTGGGCGTGCTCGGCCGGCTGGTCGGCGAGGCGGTCGAGGAAACCGACCGGCGCCCGGCCGAGGCGCTGCGCGCCATGGGGGCCTCTCCGGTCGGCCGGTGGCTCTACGGCTCCGCCCCGGCGCTCGCCGGCCCGGTGCTGGCGCTGTCGCTCTACCGCTGGGAGGTGGCGATCCGCGACACCGTCCTCGTCGGCCTGCTCGGCGCCGGCGGGATCGGGGTGCTGCTGTCGGCACGGATGTCGGCCTTCGACTGGGCGGGCGTCACCACCGTGCTGGCGGCGATCGTGCTGCTGACCTTCCTCGTCGACCTGGTCAGCGACCGCGCCCGCGCCGCAGTTCGATGAGGCGATGACACTGCGACCCTCCGGGCCGCACCACGGCCAGGTGCCGTTCCCCGGCTGCGACGGGTGCGTCCGCGTTCCCTGCCGGGAGCCCTCCGGGCCCCGCGGCGGGGAACGCCCTACCTCCAGCGTGCGGTGACGGACAACGCCGCCAGCGCGGCGGCGCCCGCGGTGGAGGTGCGCAGCACCTCCGGGCCCAGCCGCACCGGTTCGGCCCCGGCCGCGTGGAACGCGACGACCTCGCCGTCGGAGAGCCCGCCCTCCGGGCCGACGACGATCACCACGGTGCCCGAGGTGGGCACGGCCAGCTCGGCCAGCGGCCGGCGGGCCTGCTCGTGCAGGATGACGGCGAGGTCGGCGTCGGCGAGCACCCCGGCGACCTCCCGGGTGCTCATCGGCGCGGTCACCTCGGGCAGCCGCGGCCGCCGGGACTGCTTGCTCGCCGCCCGGGCCGCGGCCCGCCACTTGGCCAGGCCCTTCTCCACCCGGTCGTCGCGCCAGCGGGTCACGCAGCGCGCGGCCTGCCACGGCACGATCCGGTCGACGCCGAGCTCGGTGGCCAGGTCGACGGCCAGCGGGCCCCGGTCCCCCTTGGGCAGGGCCTGCACCAGCACGAACTCCGGGTCCGGCGCGGGTACCTCGAACCGGTTCCGCACGGCGACGCGCAGACCCTCGCGGCCGGCGGCGACGACCTCGCCCTCGGCGACGGTGCCCGCGCCGTCACCGACGTGCACCCGCTCGCCCGGTTGCAGGCGCAGCACGTCGACGGCGTGCCGCCCCTCCTGCCCGGCGACGAGCAGCTCCGGGACCTCGGGCAGCTCGTCGACGAGGAACAGCGGGACGCCGTCGAGCTCGGGGGCCTCGGTGCTCATGGATCAGCGCCCGTGGAAGGCGTCGCGGACCCGGGAGAACAGGCCGCCCTGGGCCTCCCGGTTGGCACCGGGCTGGTCCTCCCCCCGGAGGGCGGCCAGCTCGCGCAGCAGCTTCTCCTGCTCGGCGTCGAGCTTCGTCGGCGTCTGCACCTCGACGTGCACCAGCAGGTCACCGCGCCCGGTGGCACGCAGCCGCGGTGCCCCGTGCGCGCGGAGGGTGAGCACGCTGCCCGACTGGGTGCCCGGGCGGATGTCGAGCTCCTCCTCGCCGTCGAGCGTCTTGAGGGTCAGCGTGGTGCCCAGCGCCGCGGAGGTCATCGGCAGCGTGACCCGGCAGTGCAGGTCCTCGCCATCGCGGGTGAACACCTCGTGCGGCCGCTCGTGCACCTCCACGTAGAGGTCGCCGGCCGGCCCGCCACCGGGGCCGACCTCGCCCTGGCCGGTGAGCCGGATCCGCATCCCGTCCTCCACGCCCGGCGGCACCTTCACCGACAGGGTGCGGCGGGCCCGCACCCGGCCGTCGCCCGCGCACTTCGGGCACGGCTGCGGGATGACCTGGCCGGTGCCCGAGCAGGTCGGGCAGATGCGGCTGGAGACGACCTGCCCGAGGAAGCCGCGCTGCACGCTCTGCACCTCGCCGCGGCCGGAGCACGTGCCGCAGGTGGCCGGGTGGGTGCCGGGGGCGGTCCCGGCGCCGGCGCAGGTGTCGCAGAGCACGGCGGTGTCGACGGTGAGGTCCTTCGTGGTGCCGAAGACGGTCTCGTCCAGCTCCAGCTCCACCGGGATCAGCGCGTCCCGCCCGGCCCGCGTGCGGCTGCGCGGGCCACGGGTGGCCGCGCCGCCGAAGAAGGCGTCCATGATGTCGCCCAGGCCGCCGAACCCGGCACCGGCGAAGCCACCGGCACCCCCGGCGCCGCTGTCGAAGGGGTCACCGCCCAGGTCCACGATCCGGCGCTTCTCCGGATCGGTCAGCGCCTCGTAGGCGCGGGTGACCTCCTGGAAGCGCTCCTTGGCCTCCGGATCGGGGTTGACGTCCGGGTGCAGGTCGCGCGCGAGCCGCCGGTAGGCGCGCTTGATGTCCTGATCGGTCGCTCCCTGGGCCAGGCCCAGCACGCCGTAGTAGTCGGTCGCCATCGAAAAGTCTCGTCCTCAGCTCTCGGCCAGCAGGTGGCCGACGTAGCGGGCCACGGCTCGCACCGCGGCCATGTTTCCTGGGTAGTCCATGCGGGTCGGTCCCACGACCCCGAGGCCGCCGAGCGCCCGGTCACCCGAGCCGTACCCGACGGTGACCAGCGAGGCCCCGCTCAACGCCTCGTGGGCGTTCTCCTCACCGATGCGCACCAGCACGGTGCCGGCGTCGACCTCGCTCATCAGGCGCAGCACGACGACCTGTTCCTCGAGGGCCTCCAGCAGGGGCCGGAGCGTGCCGGGGAAGTCGGTGGCGGTGCCCCGTGCGAGGTTGGCCGTCCCACCGATGACCAGCCGGTCCTCGCTGGGCTCGACGAGGGTCTCCACCAGCGTGGCGCTGACCGCGGCGACCAGCCCCCGCAGGTGCGGCGGCGCGGTCTCCAGCAGCCCGGGCACCTTGTCCCCGGCCTCGCCCAGCTTCACCCCGGCGAAGGCGGAGTTGAGCAGGGCACGCAGCTCGGGCACCGCAGTCGGGTCGACGTCGGCCGGGCAGTCGACGACGCGCTGCTCGACCCGGCCGGTGTCGGTGATGAGCACCAGCAGCAGCCGGCCCACCGCCACCTGCACCACCTCGAGGTGCCGGACGGCGCTGCGCGACAGCGTCGGGTACTGGACGACCGCCACCTGGCGGGTCAGCTGCGCGAGCAGCCGCACCGTCCGGCCGAGGACGTCGTGCAGGTCGACGGCGCCGTCGAGGAAGCGCTCGATCGCCCGGCGCTCGGCAGCCGACAGCGGCTTCACCGCCGAGAGCCGGTCGACGAACAACCGGTAGCCCTTGTCGGTGGGTACCCGGCCGGCGCTGGTGTGCGGCTGGGTGATGTACCCCTGCTCCTCCAGCACCGCCATGTCGTTGCGGATGGTCGCCGGGGAGACGCCCAGGTCGTGCCGCTCGGCGAGGGCCTTGCTGCCCACCGGGTCGTTGGTGGAGACGAAGTCCTGGACGATGGCCCGGAGCACCTCCAGGCGCCGTTCGTCGTGCGCCACGGTGACACCTCCCCGTACCGGTCGACGCGCCGTGCCGCGCCCCGGGGGCGGGACCGACGCCGGCCCCGGTTCGCCCCGGCTGGCACTCGCACGGACAGAGTGCCAGGCCAGCATACGCGAAGCAGCCCGTCCTCCTCCCCCGCTCGCAGGCTCGCGGCGAGCCCCCGGACGGGGCCGCACGGGCGGGGGTACGGCGCCGTTCCGACGGCTAGGCTGGTAACGGTCGGTGCCCCGGGCGGGGGCGGAGAGCGGAGGTCGGTCCCCTGATCTTCAAAGGCGTGCGCAACGGGCGCCCCTATCCCGACCACGGCCTGTCCACCCGCGACTGGGCGATGATCCCGCCCCGCCAGGTCCGGCTGGACACGCTGACGACCACCAAGCGCGAGCTGGCCCTCGACGCGCTGCTCGCCGACGACTCCACCTTCTACGGCGACCTCTTCCCGCACGCGGTGCAGTGGCACGGGGAGCTGTACCTGGAGGACGGGCTGCACCGGGCGCTGCGCGCGGCGCTGCAGCAGCGCACGGTCATCCACGTGCGGGTGCTCGACCTCGACGCGCTCACCCCTGTGCAGACGCCGGACGGCCCGAGCACGGCATCGCTCCCGGCGCAGCCACCGGTGCCCGGGCCGCGGGACGGCTGACCTAGAGCCAGCCCTTCTCCTCCGCGACGCGGGCCGCCTCCACCCGGGTGCGGGCGCCGGTCTTCCCGATCGCCGAGGACAGGTAGTTGCGCACGGTCCCCTCCGACAGGAAGAGCCGGCCGGCGATGTCCGCGACGGTCGCCCCGTCGGCCGCGGCGCGCAGCACGTCGGCCTCCCGGGTCGACAGCGGCGTGGCCCCGATGGCCAGGGCGGCGGCCGCCAGGTCGCGGTCGATGACCCGCTCGCCGGCCATCACCGCCCGGATGCCCTGCGCCAGCTCGCTCACGGGCGCGTCCTTGACCAGGAAGCCCGCGGCGCCGACCTCCATGGCGCGGCGCAGGAACCCCGGCCGGCCGAACGTCGTCAGGATGACCGCGCGGCACCCGGGCAGCGCCGTCGCCAGCTCCCGGGCGGCCGCGAGCCCGTCGGCGCCGGGCATCTCGATGTCCAGCAGGGCGACGTCGGGTCGGTGCTCCACGGCGGCCGCCGCCACGGCGTCGCCCCGGCCCACCTCCGCCACCACCTCGATGTCGTCCTCGAGCTCCAGCAGCGCGCGCAGCGCCCCGCGGACCATCGTCTGGTCCTCGGCGATGAGCACCCGGATCACGACGCCGCCACGGGCGAGGCGCGGACCGCGCTGCTGAGCGGCACCGAGGCGGTGAGCCGGAACCCGCGGCCGTCGACCGGCCCGTGCGTCAGCCGGCCCCCCACCGCGGCCACCCGCTCGGCCAGCCCGCACAGGCCGGCGCCGGCGGGCGCGTCCCCGCCCCGGCCGTCGTCGGTCACGCTCAGCTCCACGTCCTCGTCCGTCTCCGCGAGGCTCACCGTGACCGACCGGGCGGCGCTGTGCCGGAGCACGTTCGTGGTGGCCTCCCGCACCACCCAGCCGAGCACCGCGTCGACCGGCGCCGGCAGCGATCGGCCCGGAGCCGGTGCCCGCAGCGCGATGCCCGCGGCCGAGAGCGCCGAGCGGGCCTCGGCCAGCGCCTGGGCGAGGCTCACCTGGCGGTAGCCGCTGACCGCGTCGCGGACCTCGGCGAGCGCCCGGCGCGCGGCGGCCTCGACGTCGGCCATCTCCTGGCGGGCGCGCACCGGGTCGCGCTCGGCCAGCCGGCCGGCGAGCTCGCTCTTGAGCGCGATCAGCGACAGGCTGTGCCCGAGCAGGTCGTGCAGGTCGCGGGCGAACCGCAGCCGCTCCTCGGTGACGGCGTTGCGGGCCAGCTCCTCGCGCGCCTCCACCAGCTCGGCGTTGACGCTCATCAGCTGCCGCATCCCCCGCAGGGCGAACGCGGTGAGCAGGCAGATCACCGGCAGGATGAAGACGTCGCCGAGGACGCCGTGGGCGGTCAGCACCCCGGCGCACACCGCGGCCGCGCCGACGACCGCCGGCCACACCCACCGCGCGGGCAGGGCCACCGACGCCGCCGCCGAGACGTAGATCATCAACCCGGCCCACGCGGGGCCCAGCCAGACGGCCAGCCCGACCCCCAGGACGGCGACGACCACGAGCTGCACGCGGGGCCAGTCCCGGCGGCTCCCGAAGACCTCGCCGAAGACGCCGAGGTAGACGACGGTGAAGGCGACGAGGGCGACGGCCGCCACCACCTGCACCGCCACGGGCCGCGGCGTGCTGACCAGGTCCGCGATCGGGAAGGCCTGGAACAGCAGCCACGGCACGGCCCAGCCCAGGCGCTGCCAGCGGCTCGGGGCGTCCACGACGGGCACGGTAGCGGTCGGCTCAGCCCGCGACCGCGTGCAGCGGCCGGGCGCGGGCGACGGACACCGCGAGGGCTCCGAAGGCGGCGGTGTACCCGGCCATCGCCAGCACTGCGACCGCCGACGGCCACCCACCGGCGACCACGTCGCGGCCGAGCTCGGCGTACCAGTACGAGGGCAGGCTGTACGCCAGGCCGCGCATCGCCTCGGGCAGCATCTCCACCGGCCACCACAGCCCGCCCAGCGCCGCCAGCACCACACCCAGGATGCCGATGGCGCCACCGGCCGCCTTCTCGTCCAGCGACAGCCCGACCAGGATGCCGAGGGCCACGAACGCCGCCGACCCCGCCCACAGCACGGCGAGGAGCGCCAGCCACGTGCCGGCCGGCAGCTGCACCCCGTTGACGAACCGCCCGACCAGCGCGACGACCAGCAGGCTCGGCAGGGTCAGCAGCACCCCGACGGCGACGTCGACGGCGAACACCTGGGTCTGCGGCACGGGGGTCACCCGGAGCTGGCGGAGCCAGCCCGAGGCGCGGTCGAACGAGATGCGGATGGTCGCGCCCAGGGACGCCCCGATGGCCCCGTAGGCCATCATCGAGACCATGATCGCGGCGGCGGCCTCCTGCTGCGCCGCCGCACCGGTCATCTGCCCCCCGATGATCCTGGTCAGGAAGATCGTGAACAGCGCGGGCAGCAGCACGGTGAAGAAGAGGAACTGCTTGTTGCGCCCCACGCGGCGCAGCTGGAAGGCGAACAGCGGGCTCATCGGGCGGCTCCGATCGTGCTCGGCCGGCGGGTGGGGATCAGCGAGAGGACGGCGTCCTCGAGGGACGCGCCGCGCACCTCGAGGTCGGGCAGGCCGCCGTCGGCCAGCAACGCCCGCAGGGTGGCGTCGACGTCGGTGGTCGCCAGCCGCACCGTGCTCCCCTGCCAGGTCACCGCGGTGACCCCCGGAACGGCGTCGAACCGCCGCTCCGGAGCGGCCGTGAAGGAGACGGTGCGCCCGCCGACCCCGGCCTTGACCTCCGCGGAGGTGCCGTCGGCGACCACCCGCCCGCCGGCGACCACGACCACCCGGTCGGCGACCGCGTCGGCCTCGTCGAGGTGGTGGGTGGCGAAGACGACGGTGTGCCCGCGGCCGGCCAGGCCGCGCATCGTCGTCCAGAACGCACGGCGCGCCTCGACGTCCATGGCGGAGGTGGGCTCGTCGAGCAGCAGCAGTGGCGGTGCGCCGGCGAGGGCCAGGGCCAGCAGGACGCGCTGGCGCTGACCACCGGAGAGCGCCTCCACCGGCCGGTCGAGCAGCCCGTCGATGCCCGCGGTGACCACGAGGTCGTCCAGCGGCCACGCCGTCGGGAAACTGCGGCGCACCAGGTGGAGCACCTCGCCGACCCGGGCCTCGCTGGGCAGCCCGCCGTGCTGCAGCATCGCGCCGACGCTGCCGGCCCGGACGGCGTCGCCCGGGCTGCGGCCGAGCACGCGCATCTCCCCGGCCGTCGGGGTCAGCAGGCCCAGCACGGCGTTGACGACGGTCGATTTGCCGGCGCCGTTGGGCCCGAGCAGGGCGACGGTCTGGCCGCACGGGATGGTGAGGTCGAGGTCGTCGACGGCGACCGCGTCGCCGTAGCGGACGGTCAGCCCGCGGATGTCGAGAGCGGGTGCGGGAGGCATGCGCCGAGCCTGCTCCCGCGGCGCCGGAGCGCACTAGTGCCGGACGTCGCCGGTCGCGCCTGACATCCGTCAGACGCGACCGGCGCACCAGGTCAGGCGGCGGGCGTGCAGGCCACGCAGGTGCGGGCGAACGGGCGCAGCTCGAGCCGCTCCTCGGGGATGGCGGTACCGCAGCCGGTGCAACGCCCGTAGCTGCCGTCGTCGAGGCGGGCGAGCGCGGCGTCGATCTCCTCGATGGTGCGCTGCAGGTCGGCGCTGCGGCGCTGGGCGACCGGGTCGGGCACCGAGGTGGCGCACTCGGCGAGCGCCTCCTCGCGCTGCTGCGCGCAGTCGGCGCGCTGCTCCTCCAGGAGGGTGCGGAAGCGGTTCGCCGAGGCGGCGGTCGTGCTGTCGATGCTGGCAGACATGCGGGGATCTCCTTCTCGGGGCAACGCGGGAAGACGCGGTCACCGGTCGGTGGCGCGTCGGGAGTGGTGCGGGGACTCCGGGACGGAGTCAGGAGCGACGCGGCGGGGCCCGGTCCTGGCTGCGGCGGAGGACGTCGAGGCCACGCAGCCCGCGGGCACGGCGGTTCATCGCGAGGGCGAGCCGGGCACCGCCGGACAGGGCGAACGGTGGGGCCGCCGCTGGGCGCACTCCTGGCACGGTCACGACCGACCACCCCCTCCGAACACCCGGCCCCGTTGCCGGAACGGGGACCATAGCCCACGACGGCCGGACCAATCTCGCCCTTTCGGATGAACCGAGCCACCCTCGGTCGTGTTCCGAAGCTCGTCCCGAGCGTGTGAGGGACGGGGACGGGTCCTCCGTCAGTCGGTGAGGTCGCGGACCACCGCGTCGGCGAGCAGGCGGCCCCTGTCGGTGAGGACGGCCCGCCCGTTCGCGTGCGCCAGCGGGTCCAGGAGACCCCTTGTGACCGCCTCGGCCGCCCGCGCACGCCCGGTGCCGGTGAGCGCGGTCAGCGGCAGTCCGGCGCGCAGCCGCAACCCGAGCATCACCGCCTCCAGTGCGCGGTCGTCGTCGTCGAGCAGCTCGGCGTCCTGCGCCGGGCTCTCGCCGCGGGCCAGCCGGTCGGCGTAGGCCGCGGGGTGCTTCACGTTCCACCAGCGGACGCCGCCGACGTGGCTGTGCGCGCCCGGCCCGATCCCCCACCAGTTCGCGTTGGCCCAGTACAGCTCGTTGTGCCGGCAGCGGGCGGCGTCGGCGGTGGCCCAGTTCGACACCTCGTACCACTCGAAGCCTGCCGTGCGCAGCGTCGCGTCGGCCTGCTCGTAGCGGTCGGCGAGGACGTCGTCGTCGGGCATGGGCAGCTCGCCCCGCTTGACCCGCCGGGCCAGCTTGGTGCCCTCCTCGACGATCAGCGCGTAGGCGCTGACGTGGTCGACCGGCGAGGCGAGGACCGCGTCGAGGGAGGCGGCCCAGTCGGCGTCGGTCTCCCCGGGCGTGCCGTAGATCAGGTCCAGGTTGACGTGCTCGAACCCCGCCGCGCGGGCCTCGTGCGCCGCCTCGACGGCGCGGCCGGGGGTGTGCCGGCGGTCCAGCGCGGCGAGCACGTGCGGCGCCGCCGACTGCATGCCGAGGCTGACCCGCGTGAAGCCGGCCTCGCGCAGCCGGGCCAGCGAGGCGGGCGAGACGGTCTCGGGGTTGGCCTCCGTGGTCACCTCGACGTCGTCGGCGAACGGGAAGAGCCCGCGGGCGGCCTCGAGCACGGCGGCGAGGTCGTCGGCCGGCAGCAGCGTCGGCGTGCCGCCGCCGACGAAGACCGTGGAGACGGTCGGCAGGTCCGGGCCCAGGGTCCGGACGGCGCGCTCCAGCTCGGCGATCGCGGTGCCCGCGTACTCGCTGCGGGTGGCGCCGGGGCCGAGCTCGTCGGAGGTGTAGGTGTTGAAGTCGCAGTAGCCGCAGCGGGTCGCGCAGAACGGGACGTGCACGTACAGGCCGAATGGCGTCGTCGTGAGCCCCTCGCGGGCGCTGCCGGGGAGCCGGTCGGGGCCGGGGGACCCGGGCGGCAGGCCGGCGTCGTCGATCAGCGGCAGGACGGTGTTCATCTGCTCCCAGTGTGCCGCGCCGGGCCACCGGGGCGGCAGGATGCCGGACGTGACCTCCGACCGAGTGCTGCAGGTGTCCGTCTCGCGCGGCGTCGCCACCCTGACGCTGGACTCCCCCACCAACCGCAACGCGCTGTCGCGGGCGATGCGGGCCGAGCTGCGCGCGGCGCTGGCCGATGCCCTGGCCGACGACGCGGTGCGGGTGGTCGTGCTCGACCACACCGGCCGGGTGTTCTGCTCGGGGATGGACCTCTCCGAGGCGGCCGGCGGTTCGTCGGAGAGCCAGGGCGTGCGCGAGTTCCCGGAGCTGTTGGAGCTGGTCTGGTCCTCGCCCAAGCCCGTGGTGGCGGTGGTGCGCGGTCCGGCCCGCGCCGGAGGGGTCGGGCTGCTGGCGGCCTGCGACGTCGTCGTCGCGGCGGAGTCGGCGACGTTCGCCTTCTCCGAGGTGCGCCTGGGCCTGGTGCCGGCGGTGATCTCCGCCGTCGTCCTCCCCCGGATGAGCACCCACGTGGCCCACCGGCTCATGCTCAGCGGCGAGGTCTTCGACGCCGCGACCGCCGCCGACGGAGGGCTGGTCGACCTGGTGGCCGGTGACGACGAGGTCGACGCCGTCCTCGCCGGGCAGCTCACCGCGCTGGCCGCCGGTGCGCCGGCCGCCCTGGCCGAGACCAAGCGACTGCTGCGGGCACGCCAGCCACGGCTCGAGTTCGAGCCCCTGCTCGACCTGTCGGCGCGCTTCTTCGCCGGCGAGGAGGGCCAGGAGGGCATCGCGGCGTTCCGGGAGAAGCGCCCCGCCCGCTGGGTCCCAGCCACGGACTGACCTGTTCCCGCCGCATGCTCGTGCCCTGCCCACAGGGGTGGGCAGGGCACGAGCGAGCGGGGACCAGGCTCGTCAGAGGACGTAGGTGGCGATCATCTGCCCGAGCTGACGGATGTCCGCGTTGCCCTTGAACTCCAGCCGGACCTTCCCGAGCCCGCTGAACCACAGGTCCAACTCCGCGTCGAGGTCGAACGTCCCGGCGGTCTCGATCGAGAACGCCTGCACCTTGCTGTAGGGAAGGGACGTGAAGTCCCGCTTCTTGCCCGTCATGCCCTGCACGTTCACGGCGATGAGCCGCTTGTTCGTGAAGACGACGAAGTCACGCACCGCTTTGAAGCAGGCGACGATCTGTTCCCCCTGGATGAGCAGCGGCGCCACGGCGGGACCGATGTCCTGGGGATTCGCGGGGTTGAGCTTGAAGACGGAACCGTTGGAGAAGTCGATCACCCCCGCACGCTAGGTGCCGGAGCACGGGAGTCGTCCTCGACGCGCGGAGCCCGGGACAGGCTGCCTACCGCAGCCGGCGGGTGGTGTCGGGCAGCCGCTCGGTGACGCCCCGGGCGTCCAGCCACTCCATGAGGGGCACCGCGACCCGGCGGCTGGTCCCCCACGCCTGCCGTGCCTGGCTGAGGGTGAACGGCTGCGGGATCCGCGCGAGCCGCTCCCGGGCCACCGTGTCGACGCCGGGAGCCAGGTAGACGCCCTCCCCGACGCGCACGAGCTGCCCGCTGCGGACGGCCGCCGCGAGCTCCCGGGTGCCCAGCCCCGCGTCGGCGAGCTCGGGCGCCTCCGGAGCGGCGAACGGATCGGCCGCCAGCCGGGCACGAACGGCGTCGACCGCCCGCTGGACCTCCGGCGGCAGGTCCGCCGCGCCGTCGACGACGCGGCCCTCGCGCAGCACCAGCGGCTCGCGGACCAGCGCCGGCACCAGCTCGGCGTCGGGCAGCTCGAGCGCCCGGCGCACCACCTCCGCCGGCGGCCCCGGCTCCAGCGGCCGCAACCGCCGGTAGCGGGCGACGATCTCGGGCACCCGCGCGGCGAGCTCGTCGGCCAGCCCGTCGGCCAGCAGCCAGGGGCCGAGCCGGGTCGCCCCGGCAGGTACCGGCCAGCCCATCGCGGCGAAGTCGGCGGAGCGCACGATCCGGCGGCGGGCGAGGTCGGCCGAGGCGCCGTCGGAGCCGGCGGGCTGCGCCACGAGCTCGGCGGCCCGCTGCCGGGCGGCGCCGCGGCGGCGCAGCTCGGGCGGGTCGACGTCGCGCACGGCGGCGCCGAGCACCCGCCGGGCGCCGGGGTCGCGCAGCAGCAGCCGGTCACCGATCCGCAGCGGCAGCGGGAGGGCGAGGCGCAGCCGCACCGCCCGGCCGTCCAGCGGCCGCAGCCGCGCACCCACCGTCGCGGAGCCGACGTGCACCACCGGCTCGGCCGGCAGCCGCTCCTCCGGCGCCCCGGCCAGCGTCGCGTCGACGACGTCGGTCAGCCGGAACGCGCCCGGGGTGAGCAGCGCGTCACCGCGCGAGAGGTCCTCGACCGCGACACCGCGCAGGTTGAGCGCCACGCGCGCGGTGGCCGCGGCCCGCTCGACCGGCTCGCCGAGCGACTGCACGCCGCGCACCGTGACCTCGCGGTCCCCCAGCAGGAACCGGTCGCCGGGCGCGACCGCTCCGGCGGCGAGCGTCCCGGTGACCACCGTGCCGGCCCCCTTGATGCTGAAGGCCCGGTCGATCCAGAGGCGCACCGGCGCGTCGGGGTCCGGGGTCGGGAGCGCGCCGAGGAGCTCCTCCAGCCGAGCGGTCAGCTCGGCCAGCCCCTGCCCGGTGATCGAGCTGACCGCGACGCCGGGGACCTCGCCCATCGACGTCGCGGCCAGCCGCTCGCGCACGTCGGCGAGCACCGGCGCGGGGTCGGCGAGGTCGGCCTTGGTGACGGCGAGCAGGGCGTGCCGCACCCCGAGGGCGTCCAGGACGGCGACGTGCTCGGCGGTCTGCGCCGACCAGCCGTCGTCGGCCGCGACCACGACCAGCGCGGCCGGCACCGAGCCGACGCCGGCGAGCATGTTGCCCACGAACCGTTCGTGTCCGGGCACGTCCACGACGGCCAGCCGGCGCCCCGAGGGCAGGGTGGTCCAGGCGAAGCCGAGGTCGATGGTCAGCCCGCGGCGGCGCTCCTCGGCCCACCGGTCGGGCTCCATGCCGGTGAGCGCGCGCACGAGGGCCGACTTGCCGTGGTCCACGTGACCCGCGGTCGCGATCACGTCCACCGGCGGACCACCTCCAGGACGGCCGCGGCGAGGGCGCCGTCGTCGGAGGGATCGACGCTGCGCAGGTTGAGCAGCGTGCGACCGTCCTCGACGTAGCCGACCACCGGGGTGGCGCCCAGGCGCAGCGGCTCGGCGAACCGCTCGGGCAGCGCGACCGCGGCCCCGGGCAGCGGGTGCTCGGGCGCCCCTCCCCCGCCGACGCGGGAGTCGGCGTCCACCGCGAGCGCGTCCACGCCCCCGGCCGCCAGGCGCTCCGCCAGCGCCCGGGCCCGTGCCCGCAGCTCCTCGACGTCGGCGGCGAGCATCCGCTGCACGGGCGGCAGCGGGCCGCGCAGCGTCGCCTCCAGCGCGGCCAGCGTGGTCTTGTCGACCCGGAACGCCCGGTAGAGCGGGTGCCGGCGCAGGCGCTGCACCAGCTCCGCGCGGCCGAGGACGAGGCCGGCCTGGGGGCCGCCGAGCAGCTTGTCACCGCTGGCGAGCACGAGGTCCGCACCGGCGGCGAGCGCCGTCTGCAGGTCGGGTTCGTCGGGGAGCACCGGATGCGGCCGGAGCAGCCCCGAGCCGACGTCGACGACCAGCGGGACCCCGGTGCCCTCGAGCGCCGCCGCGAGCTCGTGCACCTCGACCGCCCGGGTGAAGCCGCGCACCACGAAGTTGGACGGGTGCACCTTCAGCACCGCGCCGGTGTCCGGGCCGAGCGCCCCGCGGTAGTCGGCCAGGGCGACGCGGTTGGTGGCGCCGACCTCGCGCAGCCGGGCGCCGGTGCTCTCCAGCAGCTCGGGGATGCGGAAGCCGTCGCCGATCTCGACCAGCTCGCCGCGGGCGAGCACCAGCTCCCGGCCCTGCCCCAGCGCGGTGGCCACCAGCGCCAGCGCGGACGCGCAGTTGTTCACCACGAGCGCGGCCTCCGCGGCCGGGACCGCCGCCAGCAGCGCCGCGATGGCCGCCTCCCCCCGCGGGCCCCGGCGACCGGTGCGCAGGTCGAGCTCGACGTCGGTGGTGCCGCTCGCCGCGGCCACCGCCGCGACGGCGGCCTCCGACAGGGGCGCGCGGCCGAGGTTGGTGTGCACGACGACGCCGGTGGCGTTGAGCACCGGGCGCAGGCTGCCGGCTGTGGGCGGGAGGTCGGCGAGGACGGCGTCGACGGCGGCGTCCGGCGCCACCTCGCCGGCCCGGATGCGCTGCTGCACGCGCTGGACGGCGCCCTTCACCAGGACGCGCCCCAGCCGCTCGCCGGCGCCGGCGAGGCGGGGGTCGGCGAGCAGCGTGTCCGTGCGGGGCACCTGGCGGCGCGGGTCGGTCGTCATCGCCCCGCAGCGTAGGTGCGGGGCGGGAGCTGGCGGAGGCGGACGGGAATCGAACCCGCCTGGCCGAGATGCTCGGCCACGTCGGCTTTAGAGGCCGCGGGGGCCACCAGACACCCTGACGCCTCCGCCCGGCAGCCTACGTGGAACTGTCGGTGGTCGCTGCCAGCATCGGCAGCGTGAACCGCACCGAGCCCCGCACCCCGGCCACGCTGCCGCCGGTCACCCTCACGCCCGAGGAGGCCGCCGCCGTCGCCGCCGCGCTGGCCGCCCCGGCCGCGGGGCCCTATGCCGAGGCGGGGCAGACGGCGCTGGAGAAGGTGTTGACGGCGCTGGAGCCCGATCCGGCCCAGCGGGCGCGGCTGCTGGCGAGCAGCCGCTGGCTGGCCGCCGAGGCCGCACGGGACGCCGAGGTGCGGCGGCGTCTGGAGCGTGGGCTGGCCGAGCGGCGCGTCGTGGTGCTGCACTACTGCGACGGCCGGAACCGCTGGTCGGAGCGGGCCGTGGAGCCGCAGCTGCTGGTCCACACCGGGGCGCACCGATTCCTGGTGGCCTGGTGCCGCGAGCGCCAGGCGCTGCGCTGGTTCCGGGAGGACCGCATCGGCGGCGCCGAGGTCACCGACGAGGCGGCACCACGTCGTGAACTGGCCGGGATCGGGGGGCCACCGTCCGCCGGGCACCCGGCCGGGCGGAAGCTCCCCCGCACCCCGCCCGAGCCACCCCGGCTGCGGGTACTGCCCGGCGGGCGGGCCTAGATTCGGGGGTGTGACCACCGCACCCGCGCGCATCCGGCTCACCCAGTACGCCCACGGCGGGGGGTGCGCCTGCAAGATCCCGCCCGGGGAGCTCGAGGCCGTCGTCGCCGGGCTCACCGCGCAGGGGCCGGTCGACCCGGCGGCCGAGCTCGTCGTCGGCCTGGACGACGGCGACGACGCGGCCGTTGTGCGCCTCGCCGGCGGGCAGGGGCTGGTGCTGACCACCGACTTCTTCACCCCCGTCGTGGACGACGCGTACACCTTCGGCCGGATCGCCGCCGCGAACGCGCTCTCCGACGTCTACGCCATGGGTGGCACGCCCGTCGTGGCGGTCAACCTGCTCGGCTGGCCGCGCGACGTGCTGCCCGCCGAGCTGGCGACGGAGGTGCTGCGGGGCGGGCTGGAGGTGGCGCAGGAGGCGGGCTGCCACGTCGGTGGCGGCCACTCCATCGACGACCCGGAGCCGAAATACGGGATGGCGGTCACCGGCGTGGTCGACGTCGACCGGATCATCACCAACGCCGGCGCGGTCGCCGGCACACCGCTGAGCCTCACCAAGCCGCTCGGCGTGGGCGTGCTCAACAGCCGGATGAAGGCCACGGGCGAGGTGTCGGAGGAGGCGGTCGCCTCGATGACCGCGCTCAACCGCGACGCCGGCCGGGCCGCAGTGGCCGCCGGCATCCGCGCGGGCACCGACGTCACCGGGTTCGGCCTGCTCGGGCACCTCTACAAGATGGCGCGGGCCAGCGGGGTCACCGCCGTCGTCGACGCCGCCGCCGTCCCCTACCTGGCCGGCGCGCGTGAGGCGCTGGCGGCGGGGTTCGTCTCCGGCGGCACCCGGCGCAACCTGGACTGGGTGCGCCCGCACGCCGACCTCTCCGCGGTCGGCGAGGACGAGGCGCTGCTGCTCGCCGACGCCCAGACCTCCGGCGGGCTCCTGCTCGGCGGCGAGGTCGCCGGCTCCCCGGTGATCGGCGAGTTCGTGCCGCGCCAGGAGCACGTGGTCATCGTCCGCTGACAGCCCCAGGAGCATCGCAGCGAGGAACGAGCGAGGAGCGGACTGGGGCGCGCAAGCGGACCAGAGCCATCGTCCGCTGACAGCCCCAGGAGCATCGCAGCGAGGAACGAGCGAGGAGCGGACTGGGGCGCGCAAGCGGACCAGAGCCATCGTCCGCTGACAGCCCCGGGAGCGGCCGTCCGCCGCCGGCCCGGCATGTCGCCGGGGACACGCCGGTCACCCGCTCCCCGCGCGTGGGATGCCCTGGCCCACCGGCGCACGCCGCTGCCACGCTGCCGCCGCGACGGACCCGGAGGTCCCGTGGTCCGGCACCGAGGAGGTCGCGATGAGGACGAGGACGGTCCGGCGGGCTCTCGCCGTCGTGCTGCTGGCGCTCGTGTCCGGGGGGACGGCGACCGGGGCGGCCGCGGCCACCGAGGAGCGGATCGGGTTCGCCACCACGGGGCTCGACGGCGTGGACGCGCGGACCGGGTGGACGCTGCACAGCGCCCCCCAGGTGTTCGACCCGCCGGACGAGGAGCCGTTCGGCGTGACCGACTTCTTCGTCGCCGGCCCGTTGCCCGGCGGCGGGGAGGGCGTCCTCTACGAGTGCACCACCGAGGACCGGGTGCGGGCACGGCTGGACGGGGTGCGCTCCGCGGTCGCCAGCGGCGTCCTCCAGGTCGACTGCTCCTCCCCCGTCGGACTGCCGGACCGGCAGGGCTACGCCGTCGTGGACGTGGCCTGGCGCGGGACCGGGCCGGTGGAGCAGCACGTCTTCCAGCGTGGGGAGTGCACCGAGTACCTCGACGTCCGCGCCGCCCGGGTCGCCGGGGGCGCCCGACTGGTCGTGCGCGACGTGGCCGTGGGCCGGTTGGTCAACCTCGACCCCGCCGAGAACGACCTGCGCCAGCAGCGGATCGTCTGCGGCTGAGTCCTCGGGGCAGCTGGTCGAACGCCCGGACCGGTCTGCCGAGGCATCCGGGACGTCGGCCCTACTGCGGGTCGACGCCCGGATCCCCCGGGGTCCGCTGCCGGGCGGGGAGGCGCCCGCGGCCCGCCGGTCGGACGAGTGCGCCTCGCGTGGGGAGCTCGTCGTCCGGTCGCTCGCGGGGAACCGCCCGGGCGCTGCGCAGCACGAGCGCCACACCGACCGCGCAGACGAGGATGCCGGGCAGCGCCGTCGGGCCGGGGGGCTGCCCGAACATCGCCCACGCCCACAGCGCGGTCGCCGGCGGCGTCAGGTACAGCAGCGTGCTGGCAGTCGTGGCGCCCGACCGGCGCACCACGAACAGGTAGCTGCCGTAACCCCCCACGGTGGAGAGCAGGACCAGCCAGGCCATCGCCACCCAGAACGCCGGCTCGGCCGGCGGGGAGAGCTCCCCTCGCGCGCCGGCCACCGCACCGAAGACCAGCGCCGCCACGGCGGACTGCAGGGCGAGCGCGACGGCCAGCGACTCCGCCGGTGCCCACCGCCGCTCCAGCAGCGTGCCGGCGGAGAGACCGGCCAGGGCCACGACCGGGAGCAGGAAGGCCACGGGCGAGGCGCCGCCCGCACCGAGATCGCCCACGACCACGAGCGCGACGCCGCCCGCACCGACGAGCAGCCCCACCCGCTGGCGCGCCGTTGTCCGCTCCCCCAGCAAGGGTGCCGCGACGACGGCGACGACCAGCGGCTGGAGCGCCGCGACCAGCGCCGACGTGCCGGCCGGGACGCCCGCGCCCGCGGCGGCGAAGACGCCACCCAGGTAGACCGCCTGCACGAGGAGGCCGAGGCAGGCCTGGCGCAGCAGGGAGCCGGGCCGCAGGCGCTCGCCCCGCAGCAGCACCCAGCCGCCGAGGAGAGCCGCCGCGAGCCCGGTGCGCCAGGCGAGCACCGTCGCGACCGGAGCGTCCCGGGTGGCGAACTCCGCGCCGACGAAGCCGGACGACCAGCACACGACGAGGACGCCCGCGGCCACGGCGTCGGTACGGCGATCCCTCACCCGGCCGAGGTAACCACACCGGTCGGTATACTCGCAGTGCACCGATCGAGAGGAGCGGACATGTCCGACGTGATCGCAGCACCGACCAGTCTGACCCCAGCCGCAGAGCGGCTGCTCGACGCCGCCTCGCGACTCTTCTACGCCCACGGCATCCGGGCCGTCGGGGTCGACGCCATCGCGGAGGCTGCGGGCACCACCAAGAAGACCCTCTACGACCGGTTCGGCTCGAAGGACGCGCTGGTCGCCCTGTACCTGGAGCGCCGGGCCTGGACGTGGCAGCAACTCCTCGAGGCCGAGATCGCGGCACGCGCCCCGGGCAGCGACCGGGTCCTCGCCGTCTTCGACGCGGCGCGCCGGTGGCGGGAGGAGCAGCAGCGGGGCTGCGCGTTCGTGAACGCCTACGCCGAGATCGGCGGCACGGACCACCCCGCGCTCCCGGTGATCCGCGCCGAGAAGGAGTGGATGCGGCGACGGTTCACCCAACTCGCCACCGAGGCCGGGATCGCGCACCCGGAGGCGATCGCGGCGACGCTCCACCTGCTCTACGAGGGCGCGCTCGTCGCCTCCACCGCGGGCGACGACCCCGAGGCGCTGACGACGGCACGTGAGGCAGCCGCGCGCCTGGTCGGTTAGGTTCGCGGCCATGCTGGCTGCCTTCGTCTCCACCCCGAACCCGAAGGACCCGCTCTCCGTGCTGGAGATCGGCGAGCGCCCCGAGCCGGAGGCTCCCGACGGCTGGACGACCATCCAGGTCAAGGCGGTCTCGCTGAACCACCACGACCTGTTCAGCCTCCAGGGCATCGGCCTGCCCGCCGAGCGGATGCCGATGATCCTCGGCACCGACGCCGCCGGCATCGACGCCGACGGCAACGAGGTCGTCGTCCACGGGGTCATCTCCACCCCTGACTGGATGGGCGACGAGACCCTCGACCCGAAGCGCTCGCTGCTGTCGGAGGTGCACCAGGGCTCGATGGCGGAGAAGGTCGCCGTCCCGAAGCGGAACCTGCTGCCCAAGCCCGCTGAGCTCTCCTTCGCCGAGGCCGCCTGCCTGCCCACCGCATGGCTGACCGCCTACCGGATGCTGTTCGTGAAGTCCGGCCTGCGCCCGGGGCAGACGGTGCTCGTGCAGGGCGCCAGCGGCGGCGTGGCGACGGCGCTCATCGTGCTCGGCCGCGCCGCCGGCTACCGGATCTGGGTGACCGGCCGCAGTGAGGAGAAGCGGGCCGCAGCCCTCGCGCTCGGCGCCGAGCAGGCGTTCGAGAGCGGCGCCCGGCTGCCCGAGCGGGTCGACGGCGTCATGGAGACCGTCGGCGAGGCCACCTGGAGCCACAGCATCAAGTCGCTGAAGCCCGGCGGCGTGCTCGTCACCTCCGGCGCGACCACCGGGTTCAACCCCGGCGCCGAGCTCAACCGGGTCTTCTTCACCCAGCTCTCGGTCATCGGCTCGACGATGGGCACGAAGGCCGAGCTGGAGGCGCTCATCCAGATGTGCCGGGTCACCGGCATCCGGCCGCAGATCGACGTCGAGCTCCCCCTGGCGCAGGCCCGGGAGGGCTTCGCCCGGATGCTCGAGGGGCGCACCAACGGGAAGATCGTCTTCACGCTCTGAAGGGGCCACCGGTGATCGCTCGCATGTGGCGCGGTCGGGTCCGCACCGCGGACCGCGACGCCTACGTCGACTACATCGAGGGCACCGGCATGGCCGAGTACCGGCAGACCCCGGGGAACCGGGGCGCGCACATGCTCATCCGCGATCTGGGCGACGGGCACACCGAGGTGGTCACGCTCAGCTTCTGGACCGACCGGGACGTCATCCGCGGCTTCGCCGGCGAAGACATCGAGCGGGCCGTCTTCTACCCCGAGGACGACCGCTACCTGGTGGAGCGCGAGGAGACGGTCACGCACTTCGAGGTCGCTCCCGGCGGCTGACCGGGGTCAGTGCACGACCTTGAGCCCGATCACGCAGCCGACGATGCCCGCGAGCAGCAGAACCCGCACCAGCGACACGGGCTCGAGACCGGTCACCATCGCGTAGGCGACCGTCAGGACGGCGCCGATGCCCACCCACACCGCGTAGGCCGTGCCCAGCGGGAGCTCGCGCATGGCGTAGGCGAGCCCGCCCATGCTCGCGACCAGGGCGACGCCGAACACCACCGAGGGCACCGGCCGGGTGAGGCCGTGCGAGCGGTCGAGCGCCGCCGCCCAGACGGCTTCCAGCATCCCGGACACGACCAGCACCACCCACGACATCGCGGCCTCCTCTGGCGCCGTCTTGTCGCACACCGGGTACGGCACCGCTCGTCCGGGAGCCGGGGAGCGGCTCCCCTCCAGCCTCGCACGTGTCAACGTCAGTTGACACGGCGGCGGTGTGCAACTTAAGTTGACAGCCATGGCGGACACGGCACAGGTGGCTTCGGCAGCCAGCAGCAAGGACCCGGCGGTGGGGCTCACGGCGGTCCGGTCGCTGCGCGTCCTCGTCGAACGGCTGGAGGCGCTCCAGGTCGACAACGCCCGCGACCAGGGCTGGACCTGGGAGCAGATCGCCCAGCAGCTCGGCGTCAGCCGGCAGGCGGTGCACAAGAAGTACTCACGCGGCCGCGGGCCGCTCCGACGGAGGGACTGACGATGTTCGAGAGGTTCACGCAGGACGCCCGGGACGTCGTCGTCGGGGCCCAGGCCGAGGCGCGCGAGCTCCGGCACCCGCGCGTCGGCACCGAGCACCTGCTCCTGGGCATGCTGGCCCGGCCGGCGACGACGGCGGCCCGCGCGCTCACCGGGCACGGGATCACCCACGACGACGTCGTGGCGGCGGTGCGGGCGAACCGGGGCGGCGACGAGCTGGACGCCGACGCGCTGAGCAGCCTCGGCATCGATCTGGACGCCGTCCGCGACCGGGTCGAGGAGGCCTTCGGGCCCGGCGCCCTGGACGGCCCGCGGCGGAAGGGGGCTGCGGGGCACATCCCGTTCACCCCGCGGGCGAAGAAGGTGCTGGAGCTCTCCCTGCGCGAGGCCATCGCGATGAAGTCGCGGACGATCACCGACGGGCACGTCCTGCTGGGGCTCCTCCGCGAGGGCGAGGGGCTGGCGGTGAAGGTGCTGCACGACCGCGGCGTCGACCTCCCGGCCCTCCGCGACGACCTCAGGCTCGGGCTGGACTCCTGACCGGCCCTCCGCGGAGCAGGACCAGCGCCGCCACCGCGGCCAGCGCGGAGGCGATCGCCGCGCCGGCGAAGACCGTGTGCAGCTGCGTGAGCACCGCCGCCTCCGTGGCGGCGTCGTAGGCGGCACAGTCGGCGGGGGTGGCAGGGCACAGCTCCATGGGGGTGCCGATCGCCGCCACCTCGGCGGTGAAGCGGCGCAGGGCGACGGCGGTGAGCAGCGACAGCCCGGCCAGCATGCCGACGGTGCGCGCGGCGACCGCCAGCGAGCTCGCGCTGCCGTGCACCCGGGGCGGGGTGACCGCCAGGAGGACCGCGTTCACCGGCGCGATGGCGAGGCCGAACCCGAGGCCCGCGGCGACCAGCACGACGGTGGAGCCGACGCCGTCCAGCGACCGCTCGTCCCACCCGGTCATCGCGGCGAACGCCGCCGCGGTCAGCGCCATCCCGGCACCGGCGACGGCACGCGGCGGCACCACCCGGCACAGCCAGCCCCCGGCCACCGCCCCCACCGGCACGGCGACCAGCAGCCGCAGCAACACCAGCGCCGCCGCCAGCTGGTTCCCGGGCGCGGTCGTGGCCCGGGCGAACAGCGGGACGTCGACGAGCGCGGCGACCAGCGCGGCGCCCACGAAGACGTTGACCACCAGCGCGCCCCAGGCACCGACCGGGCGCAGCGCGGCCAACGGCAGCACCGGCTCGGGCGCCCGCCGCTCGTGCAGCACGAACAGCAGGCCGGCGACCGCGGCCACCGGCAGCAGCAGCCGGCCGTGCGCCACGACCTCGCGGGCCGGGTCGGCGGCGGCGAAGGCCCAGACCAGTGCGCCCAGCGACACCACGGCCAGCGCCGAGCCGACGACGTCGACCTCCCGGGCCAGCCGGCCCAGCCCGCGCAGCGGCAGCACCGCACCGGCGGGCCGGGCGATGCCGCGCGCCACCAGGGCGCCGGTGGCCAGCACGGTGAGCAGCAGCAGCGGCGCCGTCCACCCCCACCCGTCGGCCAGTGGGACGTAGAGCAGCCCGAGGGTGACGTCCTCGGCGAGCGCGGAGGGCTCGGCGAGCAGCAGCCCCAGGGCGGTGGCGGCGACGACGGCCAGCGCCACCCCGATCGGATCCGGTCGCCGCACCCGGCCGGTGACGACGACGCCGGCGGCCAGACCCACCCCCAGGAGCAGGTTGAGCCAGAAGATCGCCCGCCAGTCGGCGACGGCCAGCACGGCGGCCCCCGCAAGCGGCCCCAGGACGGCGCCCGCCTCCTGGACCGCGCCCACGATGCCGAGCGGGACCGCCCGGCGCTCGGGCGGCCACCGGTCGGCGACCAGCGCGAGCGTGGCCGGCACCAGGCCGCCGGCCCCGATGCCCTGGAGGCCGCGACCGGCCACGGCCGGGCCCAGCGTCTCCGCCGTCGCCGTCAGCAGCGAGCCCAGCGCGAACAGCAGCAGGCAGCCGATGAGCACGGGCGCCCGCCCGCGGAGGTCCGCCAGCCGG
This sequence comes from Blastococcus sp. SYSU DS0616, assembly GCF_054051015.1. Classification (NCBI taxonomy): domain Bacteria; kingdom Bacillati; phylum Actinomycetota; class Actinomycetes; order Geodermatophilales; family Geodermatophilaceae; genus Blastococcus; species Blastococcus sp. SYSU DS0616. Next base: position 13,673 of record NZ_JBJHAJ010000005.1, on the reverse strand, counting down.
CCGAGCAGCGGCAGCGTGGCGGTGTAGCCGAGCAGGAAGCCCCCGACGATGGGGGTCGCCCGCTGCAGCTCGTCCAGCCCGACCCCGACCCCGGTGAGGATGTCGGGCAGCGCCAGGACGACGACGTAGGTGTCGGCGGCCGTGACCAGCACGGCGAGGGTGGCGAGGGCGATCGCGGCCGGCCCCGGGACCGGCCGGGAGGGGGCGACCGCAGCCTCAGCCGGTGGCCGGCGCGGTGATCTCGACATCGGCCCCGAAGTCGCTGAGCTCGAGGAGGTAGGTGGCGTCGGTGCCGGCTTCGAAGAAGGGGCCGGTCAGCTCCGCCCGGCGCAGCTCACCGCTGTCGGTGGCGATCGAGAACCGGGCCTGCACCGGCTGGGACGGGTCCTCGCTGGCGAGCACCTGCTCCACCAGGTCGCCGGGCAGCTCGGCGGTGACCTCGCGGACGACCTCGCCGTCGACCCGGCTCTCCTCGCCGAGTTCGGCCGAGGTGGCCTCGGCGAGCAGCTGCGAGATGCCCGTCTCAGGGTCGAGCAGCGCGCCGGGGTCGCCGAAGCCGAACTGGGCGGGGTCGATCACGCTGAACCCGCTGGTGAACGGCAGCTGCGCGTACACGGTCCCGTCGACGGAGACCACCTGCAGGTCCAGCGTGGAGCCCAGCGCCAGCACCTGGAGCGTGCCGTCGAAGGAGGCCGGGCGGGCGATGTCGCCCTCGCCGCCGACCAGCACCGTCCCGGTGGTCGGGGCGCCCTCGCTGGCCAGGTCGAAGTGCGCGCTCTCCGCCTCGTCCAGCGTCTGCTTGGCCCGCTCCAGCAGGCCGTCCGCCGACACCTCGGGCTCGTCGGACCCGCAGGCGGCGAGCACCGGGCCGACGACGATCACCAGCGCGAGCAGCGGCACGCCGGATCGGCGCAGCAGCATGACGTCCTCCCGTCGCGGCAGGGCTCCCCCGCCGTCGCGGCGGACACTAGCGCGCCGTCACGACTAGAGGATGGGCGTGACCCGCCTGGCGACCTTGCCAGCAACCTTCGCGCGGACCCTGTCGGGCAGATGGGGCAGCGCCGGCTCCAGCTCGGCGATCCGGTACTTCTGGGTCGTCAACGCCCGGAAGGCCAGTCCGACGGTCACCTCGTGGTCGGGTCGGAACACGAGCTCGACGGCGTCGCCGGCACCGACGTCCCCGTTCTCGAGCACCCGCAAATAGGCGCCCGGCGCCCCGTGCGCGGTGAACCGCTTGACCAGCTGCGGCTCGTCCCAGAAACGGGCGAAGTTGGCGCACGGGATCCGGGGCGCGGTCACCTCGAGCAGCGTCGTCCCGACCCGCCAGCGCTCGCCGAGGACGGCGTCGGTGAGGGCGAGCCCCGTCGTCCGCAGGTTCTCGCCGAACATGCCCGGCGGCAGCTCGCGGGCGAGTTCCGCGATCCAGAAGTCGGCGTCCTCCTGGGCGTAGGCGTAGAGCTGCTGGCCGTCCCCACCGTGGTACTTCCGGTTGACCTGAACGTCGCCGTCCAGCCCCCGCTCCCCGACGGCCACCCGACCGACCACCGGCCGCTTGGCGATCCCGCTGCGGTCGGGCCGACGACCGGGCAGCGGGAGGAGGTCGGTCCCGGACACGCAGACGGCGTCGACCCGCCCGGTCACTTGGGCTTGGCGGAGGCGGTCGACTCGTTGGTGGAGAGCGCGGCGACGAACGCCTCCTGGGGGACCTCGACGCGGCCGACCATCTTCATCCGCTTCTTGCCCTCCTTCTGCTTCTCCAGCAGCTTCCGCTTGCGGGTGATGTCACCGCCGTAGCACTTGGCGAGGACGTCCTTGCGGATGGCGCGGACCGTCTCGCGGGCGATCACCCGGGAGCCGACCGCGGCCTGGATCGGCACCTCGAACTGCTGCCGCGGGATGAGCTCGCGCAGCTTGCCGGCCATCATCACGCCGTAGCTGTAGGCCTTGTCCTTGTGCACGATCGCGCTGAACGCGTCGACCGCCTCGCCCTGCAGCAGGATGTCCACCTTCACCAGCGCCGACTCCTGCTCGCCGGCCTCCTGGTAGTCCAGCGAGGCGTAGCCGCGGGTGCGGGACTTCAGCGCGTCGAAGAAGTCGAAGATGATCTCCCCCAGCGGCAGGGTGTACCGCAGCTCGACGCGGGACTCGCTGAGGTAGTCCATGCCGCCGAGCTGGCCGCGCCGGCCCTGGCAGAGCTCCATGATCGCGCCGGTGTAGTCGCTGGGCGCGATGACCGTGGCGTTGACGATCGGCTCGTAGACGCGGTCGATCTTGCCCTCGGGCCAGTCGCTGGGGTTGGTCACCGTGTGCTCGGTGCCGTCCTCCATGATCACCCGGTAGACGACGTTCGGGGCGGTGGAGATCAGGCTGATGCCGGCCTCGCGCTCCAGCCGCTCGCGGACGATCTCCAGGTGCAGCAGCCCCAGGAAACCGACGCGGAAGCCGAACCCGAGCGCCGCCGACGTCTCCGGCTCGTAGACCAGCGCCGCGTCGTTGAGCAGCAGCTTGTCCAGCGCCTCGCGCAGCAGCGGGTACTCGCTGCCGTCGATCGGGTAGAGGCCGGAGTAGACCATCGGGCGCGGGTCGCGGTACCCGCCGATGGACTCCGCCGCCGGCTTGTTCGCCAGCGTCACGGTGTCGCCGACGCGGGACTGGCGGACGTCCTTCACGCCGGTGATGAAGTAGCCGACCTCGCCGACGCCGAGGGAGTCCACGGGCTTGGGCTCGGGCGAGATGACGCCGATCTCGAGCAGCTCGTGGGTCGCGCCGGTCGACATCATCTTGATCTTCTCGCGGGCGGAGATGCGCCCGTCGACCACGCGCACGTAGGTGATGACGCCGCGGTAGATGTCGTAGACCGAGTCGAAGATCATCGCCCGCGCCGGCCCCTCCGCGACGCCGGTGGGCGCGGGGATCTCCTCGACGATGCGGTCGAGCAGCTCGGGCACGCCCTCGCCGGTCTTGCCGCTGACGCGGAGGACGTCGTCGGGGTCGCAGCCGATGATGTGCGCGATCTCCGCGGCGTACTTCTCCGGCTGGGCGGCCGGCAGGTCGATCTTGTTGAGCACCGGGATGATCGTGAGGTCGTTCTCCAGCGCCAGGTAGAGGTTCGCCAGCGTCTGCGCCTCGATCCCCTGCGCCGCGTCCACCAGCAGCACCGCGCCTTCGCAGGCGGCCAGCGACCGGGACACCTCGTAGGTGAAGTCGACGTGCCCGGGGGTGTCGATCATGTCGAGGACGAACTCACCGCCGGCGTGCTCACCGGAGCGCTGGGTCCACGGCAGGCGGACGTTCTGCGCCTTGATGGTGATGCCGCGCTCGCGCTCGATGTCCATGCGGTCGAGGTACTGGGCGCGCATCTGCCGGGCCTCGATGATCCCGGTGACCTCGAGCATCCGGTCGGCCAGCGTCGACTTGCCGTGGTCGATGTGGGCGATGATGCAGAAGTTCCGGATGCGGGCCGGATCGGTGGCAGCAGGAGTCGTCACAGTGCCGCCATCGTCCCACGTCCCGGCCCGAGGCCCTAGCCCGGCGCGGCGAGGGGCTCGCGCGGGGTGTGCGGGAGGTCGCCGGACGGCGGGTTGGGGTGGCCGGCCGGACGCTGGTATCTTTGCAGGCCGGTCCTGTGGCGCATGCCCGGACGCAGATCTTCAGCACCATTGTCAGAAGTACTCCCTCCTGTCGAGACACCGAGGCTCACGCGTGGCGAACATCAAGTCCCAGATGAAGCGGATCAAGACCAACGAGAAGGCGCGTCAGCGCAACGTTGCCGTCAAGTCCGCCCTGAAGACGGCCGTCCGGCGGGTGCGCACCGCCGCCGAGTCCGGGGACGCCGCGGCCGCGACCGCCGCCTACCAGGCCGCTGCCAAGCAGCTGGACAAGGCCGCCAGCAAGGGCGTCATCCACAAGAACCAGGCCGCCAACCGCAAGTCGGGTCTGGCGAAGCTCACCGCCGGTCTCTGATCGGCCCGCGTCCACCCGGACGCGCACGCTCGACGACGAGCCCCCTCCCCTCGCGGGGACGGGGGCTCGTCGCGTTCCCTGCTGCCGCAGCACCCTCCTACCGCCCTCAAGGACTGCCCGTGACCTCCCCCGGACGCCGCTTCCTCGTCCTGCACGGGTGGCAGAACCGCCGGCCCGCGCACCACTGGCAGTGGCAGCTCGTGGAGTCGCTGCGCGCCGCCGGCGAGCAGGTCCTCTATCCCCAGTTCCCGGACCCGGACCGGCCGGTGGTCGGCACCTGGACCGAGCTGCTGCGCGCCGAGCTGGCCCAGCTGGGCGCCGGCGAACGCGTCGTCGTGGCGCACTCCCTCGCCGTGCCGCTGTGGCAGCACGCGGCGTCCCTGCTGACGCCGGCGGAGCGCGTGGACCGGGTGCTGCTGGTCGCCCCGCCCGCGCCCGAGGTGCTGGCCGGGTACCCGGAGGTGGCCGCCTTCGCCGCCTTCGGCCCTGATGCGCACCAGCTGAGCCGTGGGGCCGGCTCGGTGCGCCTGGTGGCGAGCGACGACGACCCGTACTGGCCCGGCGGCGGTGCGGTGCCCGTGTACCGAGCGCTCGGTGTCGACGTCGACCTGCTGCCGGGTCAGGGGCACCTCGACCCGGAGGCCGGGTACGGCCGCTGGCCCGCCGTCGAGGCGTGGTGCCGCGACCCGTCGACCCGCCTGGCCCGCGCTGATCCGCCGCGTCGGGCCGGTCACGGCCCGCCCCGGCCGGGAGGTGGAGGTCGCGCGGCCTCAGGTGCGCGGCACGAGAGCTGCCGGGACGACGACCGTGCGGGCGAGGCGGTCGTGCAGCGCCCGCCTCCGCGGATCGCGCCAGGCCATGCCGAGGCTGAGCAGCGGCAATAGCAGCGACAAGGCGTAGCTGACGCCCATGACCACCCACTCGTCGCTGCCGAGGATGGCTCGTGCGACGGCGAGGTGCGCCAGCTGCCAGGGCAGCCACTTCACCGCATTCCGCCAGGCCGCTCGCCCGATGCCGGGGCCGACCGGTTCCGCGGGCAGATCGGCCTGCGGCGTCGTGTCGTCGACCGCCACCCGCAGGCCGGCGCGCTCCTTGCCCGGACCGGCATGCCGGGCACCGGCTTCGCGGAGCGTGAAGTACAGCCACACGGGCAGCACGGTGGCCGCGAAGACGCCCAGGTCGGCGATCACCAGGTCGACCGGGTCGCGCTGACCTCCCTCCGGGACGAGACCCGACAGTCGCGCCCCCGCCGCCACCGCCGCGAGCACGGCGAGCCACCCGAGGATGACGACGTAGTCCCAGCCGGCCGCCCTCCAGCGCGCGACAGCCGACCACGTTCCGGGACCGTCGGGTTCCATGGGCGACAAGCTAGCGGTTCGTCCTCCGGAGCGGTCTCGACGCGCCCGCCTCGGCGCTGGGCTCAGCGGCCGGTGCGGGCCGGTCGGCCCCGACCCGTCTCCGCCCGGATGGTGACGATGCGGCGGATGGCCCGCTCGAGGGCGTAGTCCGCGCTGGCCGCGACACCCTTGACGTCGGCGTTGAGGTCGGCGGCCACGCCGAGGGCCAGCTGGAGGCCCTCGATGCTCCAGCCGCGCGCCTGCGCCTGCGCCTTCTTGACCTTCCAGGGCGGCATCTTCAGCGTGCGGGCGAGGTCGCCGGGGTTGCTGGAGCTCAGCGAGGCCACCCGGGCCGCGGTGCGCACGCCGTCGGCGATGGCGTCGGCGATCAGCACGTGGGCGACCCCGCGCTCGAGCGCCCAGCGCAGCATCTCGATCGAGCCCGCCCGGTCACCGGTCAGCACGCGCTCGGCCACGGTGAACCCGGTGACCTCGGCCTGCCCGCGGTGGAACCGGGCGACGTCGTCGGCATCGATGCTGCCGCCGAAGTCGGAGACCAGCTGACCGGCGGCCGCCGAGAGCGCGCGCAGGTCGGCGCCCACGGCGTCGACCAGTGCGGTGACCGCATCGGGGGTGATCCGGCCGCCGAGCCGGCGCACCTCGTTGCGCGCGAACGCGATGCGGTCGCCGACGGAGGAGACCTTGGGGCACTCGTCGACCGCCGCACCGGCGGCCTTGAACGCCTTGACCAGGGCCTCGTTCCGCTTGCCACCGGAGTGCACGATCACCAGCGTCAGGTCCGGGTCCGGTTCCTTCGCGTAGCCGGCCAGGGCATCGGCCAGCGCGCCGGCCGACTCCTGCACCCCGGTGACGACGACGAGCCGGTGCCCGCCGAACAGCGACGGCGCCAGCACGTCGGCCAGCTCCCCCACCGGCAGGCCCATGGCCGCCAGTTCGTGCACCTCGGCGTCGGGGTGGCGGGCGAGGATCGCCCGGCGCACGGCCCCGACGGCGCGGGAGCGCAGCAGCTCCTCCTCGCCGATCACCACGCGCAGGTGCGACGTGGGCTCGACGGGGGCGGCAGGCACCTCCGCATGGTGCCACGCGGGACCGACGCTCCGCGGTGGCCGCCCGGGAGCCCGGAACCGGGGCGTCGATGGCTCCGGGTCCGCCTGCCGCCGCCTGGCCGCCGGGGTCCGCGCCCCGGGCGGCGATCCCCCAGTTCCCGGCCCGGCCGACCACCGCGAGGTCGCCGTCCCGGTCGGTGCGGTGCACCCGCGTGCCGGCGTCGGCCAGCCACCCCAGCAGCCGCGGAGCGGGGTGCCCGTAGGTGTTGTCCGCCGCCACCGAGATGAGCGCGGCTCGCGCCCCGGTGGCGGCGAGGAACGCCGGGTCGGCGTCGCCGCTGCCGTGGTGGGGCACCTTGAGCACGTCGGCGCGGAGATCCGTGCCGTCGCGCAGCAGCGCGGCCTCCTCGTCGGCACCGATGTCGCCGGTGAGGAGCAGGCGCACCCCCGCGGCGGTGACCCGGACGACGAGCGACAGCCCATTGGGATCGGCCGCCGCGGTGGCCCGGCGCGGATCGGGCGCGAGCACCTCGATCTCGACCCCGGCAACGCTGCGGCGGTCGCCCGGCACGAGGAGCTCGCGGGTGCCGCCGGCGCGCCGCACCAGGGCGTCGATGCCCGAGGCCCGGTCGTCGGCCGGCGAGAGGGTGCCGCTCGCGACGACGCCCACCGTGCGACCGCCCAGGGCGCCGGCGAGGCCGCCCACGTGGTCGGCGTCCAGGTGAGAGAGCAGCACGAGGGGCAGGTGGTCGATCCCGAGGCGGTCGAGGCAGCGGTCGATCGGGGCGACGTCCGGGCCGGCATCGACCAGGATCCCCCGGCCGTCGCCCACGGGGAGCACCAGGCCGTCGCCCTGCCCCACGTCGCAGGCCACCAGCAGCGCTCCGGCCGGCGGCCAGCCGTCCAGCTGCTGGCGCAGCGGCCAGCCCACCGCGACCACCCCGACGAGAGCCGCGAGCGCGAGCAGCCGCGCCCGGGGGAACCGCCACAGCAGGTACCCCAGGGTCAGCAGGAGGCCGGTGAGCAGCAGCGCCCCCACCGTCCCGGCCGGCCAGCCGGCGACGGCGTCCGGCGCGGCCGCCGCCCGCTCCGCCACGAGCACGATCCAGCGCACCGGCCACCCGGCGAGCCAGACCAGAGCGTCGCCGGCCCAGGGCCAGGGCACCCCGAGGGGCGCGGCCAGCAACCCGAGGACGGTCGCCGGCGGCACGGCCGGGGCCGCCAGGAGGTTGGCCGGCACCGAGACCAGGCTGACCGTGCCGGTGAGCCCGGCGATCACCGGAGCGGTCGCCAGCCCGGCGGCGACGCTCACCACCACGGCGTCGGCCGGCCACCCGGGCCAGCCGTGCCCGCGCAGCCGGCGCGCCCACGGCGGGGCCAGCAGCACGATGGCCGCGGTGGCCGCGACGGACAGCGTGAAACCGGCGTCCCGCGCCAGCCCCGGCTGGACCAGGAGCAGCACGGTCACCGCGGCACCGAGCGCCGGCAGCGCGGCCCGCGACCGCCCGGAGGCGAGTGCGAGCAGGGTGACCGCGCCCATGGCGGCGGCCCGGAGCACGCTGGCGCTCGGCCGGGCCAGCACGACGAAACCGACGAGCGCCAGCCCGCCCACCAGCGCCTGGATCCGGCGGTCGACGGCCCGGCGCCGCAGCGGCCGGAGGATGCCGGCGATCACGATCGCCACGTTGGCCCCGGAGACGGCGGTCAGGTGCGCCAGCCCGGCCTGCTGGAACTCCTCGTCCAGCACCGGGTCCATCCGGCTGGTGTCACCCACCACCAGCCCCGGCAGCAACCCGCCGGCCCTGTCGTCCAGCACGCGGTCCGCGGCGGCGGCCAGGGCGTGCCGCAGCTCGCCCGCCACGCGCTGGACGGCCCCGGGGCCGCCGACCGGCTCCGGCGGACCGCGGGCCGACAGCACCGCCACCACGTCGTCGCCCTCTCCGGGGAGTGCCAGCCCGGCGCGCACCCGGAGCTGCTGCCCGGGCAGGAGCCCGGACCAGCCGTCGGCGGGTGCGAAGACGAGGACGGCCTCCTCCAGCCGGTGAACCGCGCCGCCGTCGGCGAGCACCGTGACGTCCGCCTCGAGGAGGACGCGCGACGCACCGCCGCCGCCCGCCAGCGCCCGGGGATCGGTCCGCACGGTCACGGTCACCTGCGCGGTCCCGCCCTCCGCGGCGGCTGCGCGCAGCGGGGACGCCTCGCGCGCCGCGCCGCGCACCGCGCCGGCGCCGGAGGCCACCGCGAGGCCGGCCAGGACGACGAGGGCGACGCTCGCCGCGGGACCGCGGGCACGCGCGAGGAGGACCGCCGCACCGAGCGCGGCCCCACCCAGGGCGGCCAGCACCGGCCACCGCACCAGCGGCGCCCCCAGCGTCACCATCCAGACCGCGCCGGCGAGCGGCCAGAGCCGCAGGTCGAGGAAGCGCCAGCGGTCGAGCGCCGCGCTCACACCGACACCAGCTCGGCGAGCTCGGCCGCCTTCGCCGGGCCGATGCCCGGCACGTCGTCGAGCTCCTCGACGCTGCGGAAACCGCCGCTGCGGGTGCGGTGCTCGACGATGCGCTGGGCGAGGACCGGGCCGATGCCCGGCAGCGCGTCCAGCTCCGCCACCCCGGCGGTGTTCAGGTCGACGCGGCCCCCGCCGCCCGGGGGGCCGCCCGCGGGCGGCCCCTCCGCGCCCGCACCGGGCACACCCACGGCGACCTGCTGCCCGTCGGAGAGGAGCGCGGCCAGGTTCACCGAGGCCGGGTCGGCCTCGGGCAGGAGCCCGCCGGCCGCCTCGACCGCGTCGGCGACCCGGGCGCCCGCGGTGAGCGTGACCAGACCCGGCCGCGCCACCTGCCCCACCACGGAGACGACCACGGTGCCGGCGGTCTCGGCCACCTCCCCCACCGGGGGCTCGCCGGCTGCGGGGGTGGCCGGCGCGGTGGGCGAGGGCAGCGGCGCCGCCGCCGGCTCCACCCGGGGCCGCTGGGACCACGTCCAGACCAGCAGGAGCAGGACCGCCACCACCGCGGCGGCCCACACGGCGCGCCCACCGGCGCGGCCGGCGTCCCAGCGGGGCGTCGTGCCGGGTGCCCGGTGCCGCCCCACACCGGCGGGTGGGTCCGGGCGCCCCGCGACGTCGACCGGCACGGTGATCCGGTCGTCCGCCGGCCAGGGCGGGTCGTCGTCCTCGGGGACCCAGCCGTCGGCGGCGGGGCGCGGCTCGGCCAGGACGGCGCGCAGCCGGGCACGGATGACGTCGGCGTCGTCGTCACGGCGGGCAAGCAGGCGCACCCCGGCGACGCTAGGGAGCGCGGCCGCCCTCTCCCGCGGTCACGACGCCGGCTGTGGACGGCTGCCCGGGGTGTGGACGGCGCGCGGGCCCGCGCGGACGCCGGCTCGGGGGGGGCTCGGGGGAGGTTCGGGGGGGCGTGGCCTGCAGCTCCTGACGGCGACTGGGCCGCCGTCAGGAGCAGTTCCTCACGCTGCGCGGCGTCCAGGCAGACCCGAGAGGGAATGGGCGTGCGGGCCGGCTGCGGCGAAGGTGGCGGCGGTGACGACCAGCGGCAGGGTGCTCATCGGCAGCGTCCGCTGGTTGCCCCCGTGCCCGCAGGAACTTGCCCTGGGGCCGCTGCTCACGCGGTCAGAAGGTAGGGCCCGCCTCCGGTGTGCGCCAGTGGCTGCGCCGCGGCAGCGGAAAGGGGGAGCACCAGGGCCACCCAGGGGCCTTGGCGGAGGCCTCCGCACGCCGGAGACTGCGCTGGGACATCCAGGAGCGGAGGACAGATGCGGGTCGAGGTGACCGACGACACCGGGCAGCACCGGTACGAGGGGCGGATCAACGGGGAGCTGGCCGCGATCGCGGAGTACATCCGGACGGCACAGCTCGTGGTGTTCACGCACACGGAGGTGCTGCCCGGTCACGAGGGTCAGGGCGTCGCCTCGGACCTGGTGCGCCAGGCGCTGGACGACGTGCGCAGCCAGGGCCTTGCGGTGCTGCCGTTGTGCCCGTTCGTGGGCGCCTGGATCGGGCGCCACCGGGCGGAGTACGGCGACCTGGTCTACCACTCGCGCACCACGGTCACCCCGGAGGCCGACGCCGCAGCACGGTGACCGCGGAGCCCTCGCCGGCCGGGAGCCGGTGCCGAGGGCGTCGACGGCCGGGCGGTCATGGGCCGTATGGACAGCGACCGCTCTGCGGAGCGGCGGACGGGCCGTGGGACTGCCGCCCGGCACGCCGTCCGGTGAGCCCTGCCGCTCACCGCGGGGGCTGGTCCCCCACGTCCAGAGGCTCCCCGGCATGCCGGGACACGACCACGCCGACGGCTCCCGGGCCGACGTGCGCGCCGATGGCGGCACCGAGCTCGCTCACGTGCAGCTCCTGCACCCGGGGGACGCGGGCCCGCAGCTCGGTGACCAGCCGGTCGGCCCGCTCGGCGGCGGCGAGGTGGTGCACGGCGAGGGAGACCTCCCGGTCGCCGGCGTGCTCGACGACGTGCTGGACCAGGCGGGCGAGCGCGCGCGCCGAGGTCCGTACCTTCTCCAGCGGCACGACCCGGCCGTCGACCACGTGCAGCACCGGCTTGACGGCCAGCGCCGAGCCCAGGACCGCGGCCGCGGAGCCGATCCGCCCGCCCCGGCGCAGGTGCTCCAGCGTGTCGACGACGAACAGCGTGCGGGTGCGGGCGGCGGCGTCCCGGGCGACCTGCGCCACCGTGGCGCCGTCGGCCCCGCAGGCCGCTGCGCGGGCGGCCGCCAGGACGGCGAACCCGGTGCCCATCGCCGCCGAGCGGGAGTCGACGACGGAGACGATGTGCTCCCCCACCTGCGACGCGGCGACGCGGGCGGCGTCCCAGGTGCCGGAGAGCTCCGCGGACAGGTGGACCGAGACCAGCCGGTCGGCCCCCGCGTCCAGCGCGGCGCGGTAGGCGGCGACGAAGTCCCCGGGCGTGGGCCGCGACGTGGACACCCGCTGGCCGCGGGTGGAGAGCGCCTTCGCCACGTCCTCGGCGCTGATGTCCTCGCCCTCTCGCCCCGAGCGGCCGGCGAGGACGACGTAGAGCGGGACGACCCGGACGCCGTACTCGTCGGCGAGCGGGCGGGGCAGGTAGGCCGTCGAATCGGTGAGGACGGCGACGGGCACCCGGCGAGGCTAGCTGCCGACCGCGCGCCGTACGGAGCGTGGTGCTCGGGCCGGTCAGCCGACGGCGTCGGCGTCCTGGGCCGGGCCCGGGTCCGGCCGGTCACCGGCCGCTCCGGGAGCCCCCTGTTCGGGATCCGCGCGGAGCCGGTCCGCCGCGGGCGCGGCGAGCCCCTCCAGCAGCGGACCGGCCGACGCGTTGTGCCGGAGCAGCCGCCACCGGCCGCTCTGCCGGGCCAGCTCGCTCCACCCGCAGTTGTCCAGCGGCCCGAACACGCGCCGGTGGTCCGGCCCGAGCTCCAGCAGCGCCTCGATCAGCCGGCCGCTCGTGCCCCCGTGGGTCACCACCACGGCCACGTCCGCCGGTGGCAGGTCGGCGAGCCCTGCGACCACCCGCGAGACGACCGCCGGGGCCTCCTCCCCACCGCGGCCCCGCACCGGCCGCCCGGCCAGCCAGTCCGCGTACTGCTCGGGGTACCGGTCGGCCACCTCCTCGCGGGTGAGGCCTTCCCACGCGCCCATCCCGTGCTCGCGGAACCTCGGGTCCAGCCGCAGCGGCACGTCCAGCAGCGAGGTGAGTGCCCGCGCGGTGTCCGCGGCGCGGCCGAGGTCGCTGGCGACCACCGCCGTCGACCGGGGCGTCAGCCCGGCCGAGGCCACGAGGTGCGGTGCGGCGTGGACCGCCTGCGCCCGCCCGACCACGTCGAGCGGTGGGTCGAGCTGCCCCTGGAACCGTCCGGCCGCGTTCCACCCGGTGCGCCCGTGCCGCCAGACCACCAGCCGGGTCACCGGCAGCTCGGGCACGGCCGGGGAGGTCACTGGCCGGCCGTCTCCGCGACCGACGGGGAGCCGGCGTCCGCCGGGGCGCCCGGGGCGGAGCCGGGGTCGGCCGCGTCGGTGAAGGGGATGGACGGGCAGTCCTTCCAGAGGCGCTCGAGGGCGTAGTAGGCCCGCTCCTCGGCGTGCTGGACGTGCACCACGACGTCGATGAAGTCCAGCAGCACCCAGCGCGCCTCGGCCACGCCCTCGCGGCGCACCGGCTTCACGCCGTGCTCCCGCAGCCGCTCCTCGACCTCGTCGACGATGGCCTGGACCTGCCGCTCGTTGGGTGCGGACGCGAGGACGAAGGCGTCGGTGATGGCGAGCCGCTCGCTGACGTCGACGATGGTGACGTCGGTGGCCAGCTTGTCCGCGGCGGCCTGGGCGGCGAGCAGCGCGGTCTCCCGGGCCTCGGGCGAGGCGGTCATTCGGGCACCTCCTGGAGGTGGGACGTCGTGGGTGGGGTGCGAGCACCGTCGGGGCCGGTGGTGTTCCCGGGCCCGGTCGGGGGTGGGCGGTCGTAGGTGGGGCGGTCACCCGCCGGGCGCCCGTCGCGGGCCTGCCCGGGGGCCGGGCGCCGCGCGGGCTCGCGGTAGAGACCGCGCTTCTCGATGTACTGGACCACGCCGTCGGGCACGAGGTACCAGACGGGCATGCCGCGGCCCACCCGGTCGCGGCAGTCGCTCGAGCTGATGGCAAGCGCGGGGATCTCCACCAGGCTGACCCCGCCCTCGGGCAGGTGGCTGTCGGCCAGCGTGTACCCGGGGCGAGTGACCCCGATGAAGTGCGCCAGCTCGAAGCACCGGGCACCGTCGCGCCAGGTCATGATCTGGGCCAGGGCGTCGGCGCCGGTGATGAAGAACAACTCGGCCCCCGGACGCTGGGCCTGCAGGTCGGTGAGCGTGTCGAAGGTGTAGGTGGGCCCGCCCCGGTCGATGTCGACCCGGCTCACGGAGAACCGCGGGTTCGACGCCGTCGCGATCACGGTCATGAGGTACCGGTCCTCGGCCGGGCTCACCACCTGGTCGCTCTTCTGCCACGGCTCACCGGTGGGCACGAACACCACCTCGTCGAGCCCGAACAGCCCGGCGACCTCGCTGGCAGCGACCAGGTGCCCGTGGTGGATGGGATCGAAGGTCCCACCCATCACGCCGACTCGTCGTCCCGCCACCGGCCGAGCGTATCCGGGGGTGCCGACCCCGCGCCGCGAGGACCGGCCCGCGCACCCCACCGGGCCGACGGCGACGGCGACCGGCTCCCCCGTGCAGCCGGTCGCCGTCCGGGGCCCCCCCGGGGGGGCGCCGGGGGGGCCACCACCGCTCCCCCCGGGCGACACCACCCCCCCCGCCCCGCGTTTTACCC